>JAUVLE010000283.1 GCA_030595905.1 Candidatus Cloacimonadota bacterium
CAAATGCAGAATTTAATTCTAAAATAATCAAAATATTCAATAAAGAAAAAGTGAACTGGCAAACCGGTGAATTGGGAAAAGTTGACGAAGGCGGCGGCGGAACGATCGCCAAATTCATGGCAGAACATGGGGCAGAGGTTATCGATTGCGGACCGGGAATTCTGGGAATGCATTCGCTTTATGAACTCAGCAGTAAAGCAGATATTTATTCTTCTTATAAAGCATATAAAGTTTTCTTTGAAAATGCATAAGAAATGAGGTTAATGTGAAAAATATCATTCTCTTTGGAATTTTTATTATTCTCGTTGGGTGTAGCGAGAACCGGTTAACGAAAGATATGCCTGTGGAAAGAAAAATGGAAATTGGAAATGAATATTTTGAGAAAGAAAAATACCATAAAGCTATACCATATTTCACCGATATTGCTTTCGAGCGGAATTCCGCTTATACGGCAGAAGCTCAGTTGAAGCTTGCGGATTGCTATTTCAATCAGAATAAATTCATGGAAGCAAGGTTTGAATATGAAGAATTGATCCGTCTTTTCCATGACCATAAAGAAGTTAGCAAAGCTTTTTTCCAAATTGGAGTTTGTTATTTCAATGAATCTTTGAACCCGCATTATACCCAGGAAGAAACAGAAAGTGCGATCTCTGCATTTGAAACATTCGTAGAAAAATTCCCATTCGACGAAAGGAAAAAAGAAGCTATCGATTATATTCAAGAATGCCAATATAAGCTGCTGGAAAAGAAATATTATAACGGCTATGCGTACTATAAAATATCGGATTACAGCGCAGCTCTTATGTACTTTGACGAAATAACCGAACTGGGAAATATTGATGAAATCGATAAAATGTCTCTCTATTATTCTGCCAAGATCTATATAACCCGCAAAGATAAAGAAAATGCTCTTTTGGCTTCTAATAAACTCAACGAACGTTATCCGAATTCAAAAGAAGCAAATAAGATCAACACACTTATCAAGAAATTAGATTAAATGAGAACAGGATTACTCGGTGGTGCTTTTAACCCGATCCACAATGGTCATATTGCTCTCGCAAAAGCTGTTTATAAAGAATTAAACCTTGATAAAATCTGGTTCCTGCCTTCCGGGAATCACCCTTTAAAAAAAAATATTGAAATCATTTCATTTGATAAACGTTTCAAACTTATCGACAGTGCATTAAAAAACTATCCACAATTTGAAGTTTCCGAACTTGACCGGAACTACGAAAACCTGAGCTATACTGATGAACTGATGAAGCGCCTGATAAAAGACTTCCCGTCTAAAGAATTCTTCTTTATTTTAGGAGCCGATATTATTGCAGAACTTCCACTATGGCATAATTGGCAGTGGCTTCTGGATAATGTAAACTTTGTAGTAGTAAACCGTCCGGAAGTGGATAGATCAAAATGGAAAAACCTGGAATATTTAAAAAAACTTACTCTTATTGAAATGAAACCTATCGATGTTTCTTCCAGTATGATCAGAGAGAAAATCAAGAGAGGTGAAAGTATTTCAAGACTGGTCCCGGAAGAAATTGAAAAAGATATTTGTAGGTTGTATTCCTAAAGTTAGTAACATTCTGAACAAAATATTTGACACAATTAATCTTTAATATAATTCTATTAACGTAACAAATTCGAAAGAAGGGAGGATAAAATGGATCAAAGTATTCCTTTAATTTGGTATATCGCAATGGGAATAGCCTTTGGATTACTTCTCGGTTATGCGATTGGAATGGCAATCGGTATTTCTCAAGGTAAACAACAACTTATAAAGAGAATTAAGTTTCTGATCTCACGTAAAAAGATAGACTTTGATATCGATAAACTTCTACGAGGATAACACAAAAAATTTAAAGAGTTCTACAAAATGAAAAAGGAGCAAAAATGAGAAAAAAAGCAAAATGTTTATTATTTATAGTAATAATGGTAATATCGGTTCAGGTATTATTTGCACAAACAAATGTTTCCGGTAGTGTTTCAGGAACATGGGAACTAGCCAACAGCCCGTATATCGTTGTGGGAGATATTTCGGTTACTGGTGATTCCTTACTGGTGATAGAAGCAGGTGTAGAGGTTAAATTTGATGGTTTCTATCAATTCGTTGCTTATGGAATTTTATCTGCTGTCGGAATCGAATCCGAACCGATCCTTTTTACATCCAATGCTGCTACACCAAATCCCGGTGACTGGTACAATATTAAACTTTTCGATTCAAGTATAATGCAATATTGTATTGTTGAATATGCAGGACAACCGGAACCACCTATTAACAGAGCAGCTATCAGGCTGAATGGAGATTGTGAAATTTTGAATAATGTAATAAGACACAACAGTGTTTCTGGCATTTGTGCAATGGCCGAGAGTTCGGTTATCAGGCATAATTTGATCTTTGATAATTACTCGGATTTTCCTGTCGGTGCAGGTATCTATTCTCAATGGTCATCTGCAAAGATAGAAAACAACACAATAGCAGATAATAACTTTTCCGGAATATGGCTTCAGGCAAATAGTGATAGTTTAACCGTGATCAATAATATAATCGTAAACAACAGCAGCGGTGGTTTTCATTATGATCAGATTACAGGAAGCCCCTTCCCAATTGCAGATTACAATAATGTGTGGGGAAATACTCCAAATTATGCGGGACTTACACCCGGAACGCACAGCATCTCGGAAGACCCGTTATTCGTTGGAACAGATGATTATCATTTAACCGCAGATTCTCCCTGTATCGATGCAGGTGACCCGTCTTTTCCACTCGATCCCGATGGCACAATTGCAGACATGGGAGCATTTTACCATAACCAGACTGGAATTAATGATAACATAATTATTCCAGCCGATGTCTATCTTCATCAAAATTACCCCAATCCTTTCAATCCCTCAACCACCATATACTTCACTGCAGATGGTGTAGAGAATGCAGAACTTGTGATCTATAATCTCAAAGGACAAAAAGTAAAGACCTTAGAGTGTTTGGAGTGCAATAACCACGTTATTGCAAAAGCGACAGAGTCGCTTTACCACGTAACCTGGGATGGAATCGACGAGAATAACCAATCAGTTTCTTCCGG
>JAUVLE010000259.1 GCA_030595905.1 Candidatus Cloacimonadota bacterium
ATTCATTCATACTTGTCAAACAATTTTTTCTTTCACAATTTCTTATGTTCTCCTTTTAGCAAAAGGAGAAAGTAGAAGATTCTATGGTTACTATCAGAGTTTCTTTCTTGATATCAACATATTATGAATATGTTTAAAAAATTATTCGCAAAAAAGGTACCACTATTGTTATCAATATTAATAATAAATCTTCTAACAAAATTCATTATTCTATAAATTACATTATATTGAAATATGAAGAGTTATGACAACAATATTATGAGAATATTATGAGAATAATAATTAATAACAATGTGCAGGAAAAATCTATTTGACAATCTATTCTCAATTGGAAATTTAGCTTTTCATTAGAGTTGATAGATATGAGGAGTATATTATGAAGTTAAAAAAAATTATTGAGGTATTAGAAGCAGATCTTTTATATGAAAGTGTTGACCAAGAAAAAGATATCTCCTGTGCATTCGGCTCGGATCTAATTAGCGATATTCTTATGTGTACAAAGGAATCAACTCTGTTACTTACCGGATTAACCAATCCGCATATCATCAGACTTTCCGATATGATAGATCTGTTTGGTATTGTTTTTGTACGTGGTAAAACACCTCCGCAAGAAATTATTGATATGGCAAAAGAAAGAGGACTTCCTCTAATATCAACTAAGTTTACTCTCTATAAATCAAGCGGAATTTTATATAATTCCGGTTTACGAAGTTGTAAAATTTAATATGTCTGAATATTGGTTTTCACAACCTGAATTTGAAGGTAAAGCTTTAGAGCTTCTCAATGTATTGCCGACACCGGAGTTTGTTCAGAATTTTGAACTTGATGAAAAAGACTTTATTAATGCAGGTAAAGCTGCAGCGAAGATAAAGAACGCATTAAAACAATTAGGTGTAGTTCCAGCCGTTTTACGTCGGGTAGCCATTGCTGTTTATGAGGCGGAGATAAACATTATTGCTCATTCCAAAGGCGGGAAAATTAAATGCAGCTATTATCATAATTGTATTCTCATAGTTTTTGATGATTATGGACCTGGTATGGAAGATATTGAACAATCAATTTTTCCTGGATATTCCACAGCAGATGAATTGGTTCGTGAAATGGGTTTTGGTGCTGGAATGGGATTACCAAATATTAAAAAAAATTGTGATATATTGCACATAATTTCTGAGAAAGGCAAAAAAACCATTCTGGAAATATTAATTTATTTTGGATAGACTTATGAATTTAAAGAGAGAAAAATATTTTAATGCAAAAAAATACAGCAAATAGAGGTAAGAAATGAAAACATTGAAAGAATTTTTACCGTTGATAGATGGAAAGATATTAACCGGACATACCGGGTTTGATAAAATTGAGATTACAAGCGGATATGTTTCTGATTTATTAAGTGATGTTATGGGAAATGCAAAAGAGGGGCAATTATGGATAACGATCATGCGTCACTTGAATATAATTGCTGTTGCTTCTCTTGTTGGTTTGCCGGCTGTAGTTTTCCCAAAAAATATATTACCAGACCATACAGTAATAGCAAAAGCTAACGAAGAGAATATCTGTTTGATCAATAGTTCTTTATCTACTTTTGAGATTGCCGGAATATTATACCGGTTTCTGCACTCAAAATAATAGGAAGTGTTTTGCAATTGTATAAAACCGATCTGCATTTGCATTCTGTACTATCACCCTGTGGTGGATTGGAAATGTCACCACAGGCTGTGATGAAGAAAGCCAGCGAGATGGGTATAGATATTATTGCGATTACAGATCACAATTCAATGGCAAATTCTTGTGTTTATCAACGAGCTGCAGTTAAATTCGGACTTAATTATATATATGGAGTAGAAATCCAAACTGCCGAAGAAATTCATGTTATCGCTTTGTTTGATAATTGGAAAATTGCTAAAGAATTCAATAAAGAATTATTTAATTCTTTATTGCCAATCGATAACGATGCTGAATATTTTGGCGATCAGATAGTTATTGATGATGATGAAAATATTATTCGATCTATTAAGAAGGCATTGCTCAACTCATCGATCTGGACATTTGAAACAACGCTAAAGAAGATACGGAATTCAGGTGGTTTTGCTTTTCCCGCTCATGTGGATGCACACACAAACAATGTTATCAGTCAGTTAGGATTTATTCCGCCGGATGCAAATATAACTGCTGTGGGAATTACTGCAAATTGTGATGAAAAAGAATTGATACGGCAATACCCATTTTTACAAGATTATGCTTTGATCCGTAATTCAGATGCACATTATCTAAATGATATAGGATCGGGAATTACTGAATTTTATCTAAAAGAACCCAACTTGAGCGAGATCATTCTGGCATGTAAAAAAAAGAATGGAAGAAAAATTAAATATAAATGGAGAAATAATGACAAACAATAATCCTGCCCAAAATCTTTTATATAAAAAATTGCAGGCAGTGATCGATGAAAAAAAAGAATTGCAGAATCCTCTCATCGAAATTTTGCATCAAGCTCAAGAAATTTTTGGTTATCTACCGGCGGAAGTTCAGCAATTTATTGCAGAACAAATGAATATTCCAATTGGACAGGTGTATGGAGTTGTTACTTTTTATAACTTTTTTTCTATGGAACCACGCGGTAAACATGTGATAAATGTTTGCACAGGAACAACATGTTATGTGAAAGGCGCTCCCCAATTGATCCGGATGATAGAAGAAGAATTATCATTAGATATGGGAAAAACAACAGAAGACGGACTATTTACACTTACTTCTGTACGCTGTGTTGGTGCATGTTCTCTTGCTCCTGTATTTGTGATTGATGAAAAAACTTATGGCTGCATTGAAACTCGAAAAAAACTTGTTAATATTTTAGATGGATACAGGAAATAAAAATGCAAGACTTGTCTCAGCATATTCTGGATATTATAGAAAATTCGATAAGCGCACAAGCTTCCAAAATAAGAATATCTATTTTGCTGAATATATCCGAGAACAAGTTAAAGATAAATATTATGGATAATGGTCTTGGAATGGATGAAGAACTCATTAAGCAGGTGCAGAGCCCATTTTATACTTCCAAAAAAAACAGAAAGAGAAAAGTAGGTTTGGGTATTCCGCTTTTCAAACAGAATGCAGAAATGTGCGGGGGAAGTTTTTCAATAACCAGTGAAAAAAGTTTGGGAACCAGAATTAATGCGGTTTTTCAATACAATCATATCGACCGCATGCCAATTGGAAAGTTAGCAGATACATTATTGAATTCGATTATGGGACATCAAGAAGTAGATTTTATTATCGATCTTCGCAGTACTTATTTGAATGGAATTGAAAACAGTTACACTTTTTCGACCCAAGAAGTAAAGAAAGAAATTAATGGTATCCCGTTAACCTATCCTGATGTATATTTATTTATTCAAAGCAATTTAAATGAAGAAATTAAAAAGATAAAGCTGGAGGATATCTAATGAAGACTCTTGAAGAATTAAGAAAAATTAGAGAAAAAGCTCAACAGGAAATGAAATTACGTGAAAGCAACAACCGTGTAAAAATCGTTGTTGGAATGGGAACGTCCGGTATTGCCATGGGTGCTCGTGAAGTTATGAAAGCTATTAT
>JAUVLE010000218.1 GCA_030595905.1 Candidatus Cloacimonadota bacterium
ATTCATTCAGGTTTTGCTCAAAATTTGTCAGGTTAATTTCTGTCCAGCTTCTTTCATTTTGCATAATAAATCCTTTTTTTGATACTGACTTTTTTTAGCCACCCCAGTTAGTCAACGGGGCAGGCTGACTTACACTGACCAAGCACTGACTGTAATTTTCTTTTCGCCACCCCAGTTAGTCAACGGGGCAGGCTGACTTTCACTGACTTTATAATTATTGTCTGTGTTAGTCTGTAACTAAAAAATCCTTCTTTTGAATTCAAGTTTATTCCCAAAATTCACTAAAAGACCAACTTTTATTCCTGTTGCTTTAAGGTAATTCAGCAATTGAGCTTCATGTTGTGAATTCAGTGCGCTAATCGCTTTTATCTCGATAATTACTTTATCTTCTACAACAATATCAGCACGGAAATTTCCAATTATTGTTCCTCTATAATTCACTTTAATTTCTTTTTCAGAATCAACATTTAAACCAATATTCTCCAATTCAATGATCAAAGCTTTCATATATACTGATTCTAAAAATCCTGCTCCTAATTCATCAAAAACAATGTAGAAGCATTTTATGATTTTTTCTGTTATATCAGAAAATAAATATTCACTTTTCATTTTGTAAGTTCCTTTTTTTGCCACCCCAGTTAGTCAACGGGGCAGGCTGACTTTCACTGACCAAACACTGACTTTAATTTCATTTTTGCCACCCCAGTTAGTCAACGGGGCAGGCTGACTTTTGCTGACTAAACACTGACTTTAATTTCATTTTTCACATTGTCTGTGTCCGTCTGTGTTAGTCTGTGGCAGAGAAATTAAAAAAACTTCGCAGCAAGGTTTGCCAGTGCTGATCTCTCACCTTTTTCCAACGTAATATGACCGCAGATAGCCTCTTTCTTAAATTTTTCTACGGCAATACTCAGTCCGTTACTTTCGGAATCCAGATAAGGAATATCTATCTGGTACGGATCGCCTGTAAGCACTACTTTTGTCCCTTCTCCTGCTCTGGTGATTATCGTCTTCATCTCGTGCGGGGTGAGGTTCTGTGATTCATCTATGATTATATATTGATCCGGCAGACTTCTTCCACGAATATATGTGAGAGGTTCCAGTTCGATAAAACCGAAATCGAGGTAATCCTTTAAAGAGGGTTCTTTTTTCCCGAATATCTTTCCATTAGCATTATCTTCTTTTTCATTCCTGCCTGAAAGAAGTATTTCCATATTATCATAGATCGGCTGCATCCACGGATTCAATTTTTCCGATTTGGTTCCGGGAAGGAATCCGATGTCTTTTCCCAGAGGAGAAACCGGGCGGGATACAACCATTCGTGAATAATTGTTGCTTTCTACAACCTGGTTCAAACCGGCAGCAAGAGCTATCAGGGTTTTTCCTGTTCCTGCTTTTCCAACCAAGCTCACCAGTTTTACTTGCGGATCCATCAGAAGGTCAAAAGCCATCGTTTGCTCTATGTTTCTGGCAACGATCCCGAATATTTCCTGACCTTTGTAATATTTCAATGGATAGATCGAATTATTTTCGTGGGAATAACGGGCAATAACACCTTTTTCATCTTCTTCATCTTTACAGAACATCACGAATTGATTTGGATATATCTCGCCAAAATCATTTACAATAAATTCTTTTTCATTGAAATCTTTCAGGGTATTATCATCGACGAGAATTTTCAGATAACCGCTATATAGTTCCTGGAAATTGATCTTATCTGTTTCATAATTTGCAGCTTTCAATCCCACAGCATCTGCTTTGATACGCACATTTGCATCTTTTGAAACCAGGATAACAGGTATATCGGGATTCTTATTTTTTACATACATTGCCGTACCGATTATCAGGTTGTCATTTGAATCTGTTATCAGTATGTCACTTGCCGTATCCGAAACCTTCCGGCTTAAAATTACTTGAATAGTTCCGCCTTTTTCGGTTTTAACTCCCTTTTTCAGGCTTCCCTTTTCTCGAAGATCATCCAGGTAGCGTCCGATCTGTCTGGCATTTCTTCCTTTCTCGTCCACACTTCTTTTGAAATTATCAACTTCCTCGATCACCGTTATCGGAATGACCACACGATTATCTTCGAATGAGAACATCGCTTGCGGATTGTGTATTAAAACGTTAGTATCTAATACAAATATTTTTTCCTTTTTCTGCATTTAAACTCCCAAATCTATTTCGATGCTGTGATGCACCGTTATTTGACTCTTTTCTAAATGAAAATTTCACGTTTAACTGTCAAATAAAATTGTGAATATGCATCCCCGAAAATTTTTTATTATCATATTATTCTGAAGAATAATAAGAAAAATTTTATTTTGCTTATTTTTTGCAAGATACTCTAATTATTAACATTCCCACTTTAGTTGTTTATTACTAAAAAAGATAAAAGAAAGAACCGTAAAATTAATGCTGAATTATATTTTATTTTGAATTAAATAAATCAATATAATTACAAAATTCGATTAATTCTTTTTCAGAAATTATACATTTTCTTTTATGCTGTTCAATATACAATAAATTAATATCCTGTTATCTCGGTTAAAAAGCCTGTTTAAAAAAATCTTGCTTTAAAGTTCGGAATATTTTTAGTGACCTCGTTAAAATTAAAAACAGACAGGGAATCGGAATATGGGATTGAGAAGGAAAGGAAGAGTTATAGCTGTTCAAATGTTATATTCGCTGGAATATCTGGGGAACGGGAAAGAACTCGATGAATCTGAATTAGAGTCTAGGCTTGCAGATATAGCCGGTGATAAAGACATAGGGAAAGGAAGCAAAGTATTTGAATTTGCCCTGGAAATTATATTGAACCTTTCTGCTAATAGAAAAAAGATAGATGAAACAATAATAAAACATTCTAAAAATTGGAGTTTCGATCGTATAGCCAAACTCGATCTGTGTATTCTTCGTATTGCGGTTTACGAGTTAGGTTTCACTTCCACTGCGCCTGCGATAGTAATGAACGAAGCAATTGAAATAGCAAAGAAGTATTGTTCGGAAAGTTCAGGAAAATTCATCAATGGTATTCTTAACGCAATCTCAAATGAGATAAAAGAAAGTGAAGCCTCCTGAAATAGGTTACAATATGATAAATAAGATCAAATGCAGTATTGGAATAATCGTTTATAATGAAAAAGCAAACATCGGCAGACTACTGGATGCATTGCTTTCACAGGAATTGGAAAGAGTTATTATCGATGAAATAATCGTTGTTTCCAGCGCCTGCACAGATGGTACCGACGACATTGTTCGGGAATATGAAAAAAAATATAAAAAGATAAAACTTATAACAGAACCGGAAAGGCACGGTAAATCTTTTGCAATAAATAAATTCATAGCTGCATCTTCATCGGATGTGCTTATAATTGAAAGCGGAGATACAATTCCGGCAAAAGATACGGTAGAAAAATTCATTGTTCCTTTCTTTGATGAAAAGATTGGAATGACCGGCGGCAGGCCAACACCCGAAAACGATCCGAAAAAATTTGTCGGATACAGCGTTAATCTGCTTTGGAATTTACATCACAGGATGGCTTTGATCTCTCCCAAGCTCGGCGAGATGATCGCTTTCCGGAAGATATTCGAACGCATCCCACCGGAAAGTGCGGTGGATGAAGCAAGCATCGAAGCCATAATGAGAGATAACAACCTCGAACTCAAATATATTCCCGATGCCGTAGTTCATAATAAAGGACCGGAAAATCTGTCTGATTTTATTAAACAGAGAAGGCGTATCGAAACAGGACATCTGTGGCTGAAAAAAAATCAAAAATATAAAGTTATATCGCAGGATAAAGGTGTATTGTTCAAACTGTTCATCGATGAACTTATATCCAAACCATCAAAGATATTTTTCCTGTTCGGAACAGCATTAATAGAGATATACAGCCGATTTCTGGGTTGGTATGATTTCAAAATAAAAAGGAAAAATCCTTTCAAATGGGATATTGCGAATTCAACAAAGGACCTAAAAATAGAAAATGATAGAATTAATTCCTAAAATAATTAAATTCCAGCTTTTCAGGAAATTCGGATTTCCCAGACTTCTCCCGATCAATTACACGATAAGTGCACTTTATACCTGCAATTCAAGATGTAAGACCTGCAATATCTGGAAGAAAAAAGCTGATAATCTTACACTCTCGGAATATAAACAGGTATTCAAAAAAATCGGAAGATCGCCATACTGGATAACCATCAGTGGCGGGGAACCTTTCCTGCGTGAAGACCTGGTTGAGATTTGTAAAATAATCTATAAATATTCCAGACCTGCAATAATAAATATTCCCACAAATGGGATTCTTACCAAAAAAATAGTCGGTGATGTTCAAGATATAACGAATGCTTGTCCGAAAACCAATCTCATCATAAATCTTTCTATAGATGGTATAAACGAGCAGCACGACGAAATTCGTCAGGTGAAGGGAAACTACAGGAAAGTCATCGATACATTCGAGAAACTGAAAAAGATAAAGAAAAAAAATCTTTCTGTCGGGATCCATTCTGTGATATCCAGGTTCAACGTGAATAATTTTACAGGGATAGCCAACACACTGATGATCCTGCAACCGGATTCCTACATAACAGAAATCGCAGAAGTACGAGTAGAATTGGATACAATGAATTCAGGAATTACACCGGATCTGCTGGCATACAAATCTACAATTGATTTCCTGATCCACAGG
>JAUVLE010000235.1 GCA_030595905.1 Candidatus Cloacimonadota bacterium
CTGCCACGTTCTTCTTGATTTTCTTTCAATTTGAATGTGGAGTGTTTTGTTAGCAGCTTCTTCTCTCATTTCAACAGTAAACATTTTTTCACAGCTTCAGTTTTGCCATTAATATTCAACTTATAATAGTAAATTCCTGAACTTACAGATTTCCCTGATTCGTCATTTCCATTCCAGATAATTGAATGATTTCCTTTTTCGAAATGATTATTTGTTAGTGTTTTAACTTTTTGACCTTTAATGTTATTAATTGTAAGTACAATTTTAGAATCATTTTGGATTGAAAACTCAATTATTGTTGAAGGATTGAAAGGATTGGGATAGTTATTAATCATATTGTGCTTGAAATTTGTTATGAATTCTTGACCTATTGATGTTTCGTCATTTGATATGAGATAAGCTGCACCTGTAGAATTGCTTACACCATAATCTAAATTTGCACCAATTATTGCATTTTCATTTGAATTAGATACTGAATAACCGAAACCACCCCAATTTTCTATTGTGAGTTTATTTTGTTCTATCCAATCGTCACCTTCTTTTTTAAAAAAATATGCAGAAGCAGAAACACCTACATCAGGGCAATCACAAGCACCAATTACAGCATAATCCTCCGAAATTGAAACAGAACGACCAAAATGATCGTAATCAAAACCATCACTTGCAGTTAATATTGTTTCTTCAACCCAATTTGAATTCTCATTTGTAAATATAAAAGCTTCACCTTGATCGTAACATAAAGTTCCAACAATTAAAAAATCGTCACAGACAGAAATTGAATATCCAAATCGATCATTGGATGTATTATGAGATGCAATTATCTTTGAATGAAATTCCCAATTTGTCCCATTATTTTCATAAATATAAATTGAACCAGATTCTTCACCGTTATCGTCATCATTTATTGCACTGACAAAGAGTAAATTATTAGTAATAAATACAGAATATCCAAACAAATCTTGTAATGAACCATCGTAAGCCATAATTTTGGTTTGCAGATTCCATTCAGAATTTATTTGTTGATATACATAAACAGCACCTGAACTTTCTCCATTTTCATCGTCATTAAAAGCTCCAACAATAGCATATTCACCATTTTCAGTAATTCCCACGGAACATCCGTATTGATCGCAAATCGGTAAACCAGAAGCTGTAATTATATCAACTTCATTCCAATTTTCTCCATCATTGTGATATATGTAGGTAGATCCAGAAGAATTATTGTAATTGTGATTTGCACTTATTATCATATAATCTCCATTAATAAAAACAGATGAACCAAAATATTGTGTATTTGTGCTATCTGAAGCTTGGATTTTTTCCGTTTCGAACCATTGATCATTGATTCTTTTGTATAAATAAGCCGCACCTAAAGGATAATTATTTAAAAATGAACCAACTATTGCATATTCACCAGATATCGAAACAGATTGACCAAAATAATCTTCTCCAGATCCATCTTCGGCAAATACTTTTTGTTCAATTGACCAATCTGCGAATAAGGATATTGCACAGATTGATATAATTAAAATAAACGCTATATTTCTCATTTTCTCCTCCATTCTTTTAGTAGCTGCTAATGTTTGGCGTGTGCGGCGGGATCGGAACGATCACGACCGAAAAAACCGCTAAACCCTGAACCGTAAGGTTCAGGCAAAGACCACCGACCGACTGAACCGCTGACACGTTTGTTGAACTAAGCTGCAAGCAGCAGACAAACTTCTTACCTTTTTTTATTGAAATAAAAAAACTATAAAACAATCTATCAGCATATTAACCTCCAAAAAGGAGGGAAATATGCAGTCGTACGAACTTAAATTTTTGGAATGTTTGGAGTTAAGAGGAGTATCAAAGCGAACCAAAATCGATTATTTCAGAAGGATAAAACCTTTGGAAAGATACTACTCAAAAGACCCGACCACTCTTTCAATTCAACAGATCAGAGAATATTTTTTATACCTGATCCGTGTCAAGAAACTTGGAGCAGCAACTTTAAAAAGCACATATTTCAGCATAAGATTTTTTTATGTTCACGTTATCGGATTTAAAAAAGAAGATTTCAATTTTTTCAAACCAAAGATTGAATTTAAACTTCCGGTAGTACTTAATCGAAATGAAGTAAAGAAAATCATATCCAGTATAATGGTATATGATTATAAGATTCTTCTGACTTTGGCATATCAGTGCGGGTTACGGGTTTCCGAAGCAGTGAAGATCAAAATTGCAGATATTGATGGAGAATTAAAAACTATTACCATCAGAAATTCAAAAGGCAACAAAGATAGAGCAGTACCGCTGCCTGAGAATCTATATTTTCAACTCAGAGAATATTGGAAAACTCATCGCAATACAAAGTTATTATTTCCGAAAAGAAAATCCAAATCTAAAGAATTCAATAGAAAGAATACTACTGATCACATATCGATAAGGACAGCACAACAAGTTATGCACCTTGCAGTTAAAGAATCAGGTATTTCCAAAAAAGCAACCTTTCATACACTCAGGCATTCTTATGCAACTCATCTTCTCGAAGCCGGAGTAAATATTATAACCATCCAACAGTTTCTTGGACATTCAAACTTGAGATCGACTATTATTTATCTTCATCTTACCAATGTTACTGAAAAAAGATCTGTTGAAATACTAAATGAATTAATGAAACATTTTTAATGGAAATTGCAGAAATCTTCAGGAAGAACAAATCAAAATATTTGCAGAGATTTGGAAGAAGAATTCCAGGCAATCACATCAAGACAATAGATGCAATTATCGATTGCCGCACTCCGGTGATGGGTGGAGATGTTTATTATTGTGAAGCTTGTGGAAAGTACCATTATTCCTACCATTCTTGTAAAAATCGACATTGTCCGAAATGCGGAAGTAATGATTCTGAAAAATGGTTGAAAAAGCAAATGGGAAAATTGCTTCCGGTTAATTATTTTATGGTAACTTTCACGATTCCTCAAGAGCTTCGTTTTGTGTGTCGTTCCAATCAAAAGCTGTTTTATTCGATTTTCTTTAAAGCTTCTTCCGAAGCTCTCAAAACTCTCTTGAATGATCCGAAATATGCCGGCGGAAAATCTGGTTTTATGGGAATATTGCATACTTGGACAAGACAGCTTCACTATCACCCGCATATTCATTTTATTGTTCCGGGCGGAGCGTTTGATGTAATTAGAAATCGATGGAATAGAGCAAATAGTAAATTTCTTATTCCAGTAAGGGCTCTATCTAAAATGTACAGGGCTAAATTCAGAGATTTTCTTAAAATGAATAATCCGCAAATCTTTTATAGTATACCAAATCATATCTGGTACGATAAAGAATTTATAACGAATTCTCAACCTGTTGGAAAAGGCGATAAAGCTTTGGAATATTTGTCGAATTATGTTTACCGGATTGCCATTAGTAATAATCGAATTGTAAAATATCAAAATGGGAAAGTTACATTCAAATACAAACCTTCGGGAAGTAACAACTATAAATATCAGACGGTTACAGCAATCGAGTTTATGAGACGCTTTTTGCAGCATGTTCTGCCATCCGGTTTTCAAAAAATCAGATACTTCGGTTTTTTGAGTTCGGCAGGAAAGAATATTTTTGAAAAAGTTCAGAAATATTTTGAGATAAAAACAAACGAAAGTATTCTTCCTGAAAAGTCTGCATTTCAAAAACGAGAAAGAAATATTTGTCCACACTGTAAATCTAAAATGTTGCATCTTGCCTCAATTTTGCGTAAACCAAGAGCACCACCAAATCTTTTATTGCAATCGATTTCAGTAAAATGTCATCAACAGACTATTTAAAAATAGCCTGAAAGGACGTTATTGTCTAAAATCAGTAAAATCACAGCAATAATATGTTTCGTTTAATTATTCTTGTTTTGGCAGAATGAAGAGATTCATTTTTTAAGAAATCATATATTTTCTCAACGAATTTACTTGATGCTCTTCGTGATAGTAAGTGAATCTAATTAAAATCTCAAATTATTTCAGAAACGTTTGAAAAGCAATCCCCAATATAATCTCCCAGTTCTCAGAGCTTGTTCAACAGGATTCCCATGCAGGCTGCGCTGCAGGGAAATCCTTATTTTGTTATGGGCTGTTTCATTAAAATCACAAAACACAAATTATGATTTTTTATCGTAAATC
>JAUVLE010000144.1 GCA_030595905.1 Candidatus Cloacimonadota bacterium
AAAACTGAGTACCACTGCTTTTCGTGGTTTTCCATAATTCCCGACAACTCCGATAAGACTTATCGCATGATTTACACTGGCATAGCCTGCTATTTCATTATTTTTATAAAAAATATGCATATTTTTATCACCTGTTCGGCTTCATGTAAACATTTTTTCCCAGGCAATAAGGGTTAATTTTCTTTCAATTGATACTTGAGTAATTTCTTTCTGTTGTGCACAATGCGGCCAACCCCACACAATTGCACCTTCTCGTACCTGAGACAAATCTTTTGCTAAAGGTTTGGGCATTATCACACAATCAAAACCTTTCAGTATTTCTTTTCTGGAAGCAACTCGTCCTGATGTAAGTTTGGCTAAAGTGCTGTCATACATGCCAAATCTTAACCCATACCCTTCTTCAAAAGTGATTTGTTTTCGTAATCTCTGTGGAATGCGTTTTATATGTTCCGGATGAATTGCTACTCGTTTTTCGTTTTCTTTTAGTGATTTCCCAATCACGCCGACAGTTAAGAGTTGTGTCATATTGCTTTTTCTTCCTTTTTCATTTAATCTTTAAAACTACATTTTAAATATAACTAAGACAAATATAAAAATAATAAGCATATAACTTAGTGCTATCCCGCCAACAGGCGTGATAACATCCTTATATACATGCTTCATAACACTCTAAATTCTATTTCATTTATTTTCCTTAAAACCATATGTACTAAAAATTTAATCGAAAAAATAATGTCAATTATAAAAAATAAATATTGCCAAAAATCAATAAAATAATATTTTGCTTTATAATATCAATATGCAAGCGAGGAATAGTGAGTGATAAGAAGATATTAACTCATGTTCATGATTTGATGAGAAGAGAACATTATAGCATAAGAACCGAAAAATCTTATATTAATTGGATGAAAAGATTCTACTATTTTCATAAACAAAAGAATCCTGATTAAATGGGAGAGGATGAAGTTACTGAATATATAAATGATGAGATTCTTAATAAACCGGATGAATTTTTTTCTCTCTCAAAATTACGTAAAGCAGCAGGTGTTGACAGACGATTATCACTTCGAGAGATCATTGAGAAAATATTCGGACTGATCCCGAAATTCAAAATGAAAGATGATATTCTGGAAGAAGAATTTATTAAATTTATAAATATTTTCAAGCCGACCGATCCTGCTGATATTCCTGCAATAAAATATTATTTCAAAGCTTATATCTCAAATAATCGGTTCAGAGATATAATCGAAAACAAAAGAGAACGGTTGATCGAACTTCACACAAATCCATCTTTCAATATGCAGCATTATAAAGCTGTTCCCAATAAATGGCGAAACACAATACCTGATTATATCAAAGATTATGTGCCGTTAAATCAATTTATGAATTAGGGGAAAAATGGAAAATAATAAACAAATTACTGTTTTAAATGTAGAAATAAATATCAAAGGTTTTTATGAAAACAGCTATATTTCATTAACCGATATTGCAAGACACAAAAACTTTGAAGCACCAAAAGATGTTGTGAAAAATTGGATGAGAAGTAAAAATACAATCGAATTTCTCGGTCTTTGGGAATATCTGCATAATCCTGATTTTAAAGGGGTCGAATTCGACTCCTTTAGGAATGAAGCAGGTGGAAATGCTTTTGTTCTCTCTCCTCAAAAATGGATAGCTTCAACAAATGCAATCGGTATTATTTCCAAATCTGGAAGATACGGCGGAACTTACGCACATCAGGATATTGCTTTTGAATTTGCTTCCTGGATAAGTGCAGAATTCAAATTATACTTGCTGAAAGAATTCCAAAGACTAATGCAAAATGAATATGAAAGTAAAAAATTGGAATGGAATACAACCCGAATTCTTTCTAAAATAAATTACAAAATTCATACAGACGCAATTAAACAAAATCTTATTCCAAAAAAACTTTCAAATGATAAACACAGCTTTGTTTATGCCTCCGAAGCAGATTTACTGAATTTAGCATTATTCGGAATTACGGCACAAAACTGGCGAGAAAAAAATCCGGAAAAAAAAGGAAATATCAGAGATTATGCTTCAATTGAACAACTAATAGTTCTCACCAATTTAGAAAGTTTTAATGCTGAATTGATCAAACAAAATATACCGCCGGAAGAAAGAATAATAACACTGAATAAAATAGCTATCGAACAACTTCAAATTATTATAAACACCAATTCGGTAAAAGCTTTAACAGAATAAAATATGCAATCATTCAAAATGAAAGGGTTCAACAAAAAGGAGAAAAATGCTCGATAACGAAACAAAAAGAAAAATAGATACAGCCCGAAATATCCTTGTGGGAAAAGTTCCCGATCCGAAATCTCAAGTTGAACAGATCACAATTGCTCTGATCTATAAATTTATGAACGATATGGATGCAGTCGCAGAAGAACTTGGAGGAAGCAGAACTTTCTTTTCCGAAAAGTTTGAAAGATATAGTTGGAACAATTTGATGGCTCCCGGAATGGGTGGTTACGATGTTCTGAATCTTTATGCGGAAGCAATTCAGAAAATGGATTTTAACCCGAATATACCAACCTTGTTTCGGGATATTTTCAAAAATGCTTTCCTGCCATATCGTGATCCTCAAACTCTTAAAATGTTCCTAAAGGTTATAAATGATTTTTCTTATGATCATTCTGAAAAACTCGGAGATGCTTTTGAATATCTTCTCTCTGTTCTCGGAAGTCAGGGAGATGCAGGACAATTCCGAACTCCACGACACATAATTGATTTTATGGTGGAAGTTGTGAATCCGCAAAAGAATGATACAATTCTCGATCCTGCCTGCGGAACTGCAGGTTTTCTGATTTCTGCTTACAAACATATTATCAAATCCAACACGAAAAAGGGACAAAATGGAAATAATTTAACACCTGACGAAAGAACAACTCTTGCCGAAAATATAAGAGGTTATGATATTTCACCGGATATGGTCCGGCTTTCTTTGGTGAACCTTTATCTGCACGGTTTCCAAACTCCTAATATTTTTGAATACGACACACTTACCAGCCAAGACAGATGGAATGAATACGCTGATGTAATTCTGGCGAATCCGCCTTTTATGTCTCCCAAAGGTGGTATAAGACCGCACAAAAGATTTTCCGTGCAATCCAAAAGAAGCGAAGTTCTATTTGTAGATTATATGTGCGAACATCTCACTCCGAACGGACAATCAGGTATTATTGTGCCGGAAGGAATTATTTTTCAATCCTCAAATGCGTATAAACAACTGCGCGAAATGCTCGTGAAAAATTATCTTTATGCTGTTGTCTCACTTCCCGCCGGAGTTTTTCAACCTTATTCCGGTGTGAAAACTTCCATTTTACTGATTGATAAGAAGCTGGCAAAAAGAACTGATAAAATTCTCTTTGTGAAAATTGAAAATGACGGTTTTGGTTTGGGTGCACAAAGACGACCGATTGAGAAGAACGATCTGCCGGAAGCAATCGAGTTGATTGTGAATTACAAATTGAACCACGAAATTCACGAAAAACACGAAAACTTTGCTCACGCTGTTGAGAAAGATAAAATTTCTGAAAGTGGTGATTGGAATTTGAGTGGAGAAAGATATGTTGAATATTACAACCCTGCAAATGCTTCATTCCCTTTTATTAAGTTAGATGATTTGTTTGTCAGTATTAAAAATGGAAAGAATGTAAAGCAAATTGATACTGAAGGAAAATATAGAGTTACACGAATTCAAACTATAGCAGATGGAACAGTAGATTTATCAAAGACAAAATGGACAAATGATGAAGTAAAATATGAAAACTTTATGGAAATAGGTGATATTCTTTTAAGCCATATTAACAGTGAAAAACATTTAGCAAAATCAGCTATATTTGTAGAGAATGAAAAAGTCATTCACGGCATAAACTTGATTCGATTCAGTCCTAATAAATCAAAAGTAAATCCATATTATGTTGCTTCAATATTCAAATCGGAATTATTTATTAAGAAAGCACAAAGTTTTGCACAACGTGCAGTAAATCAAGCCAGCATTAAAATTGCAAATTTAAAAACTATCAAAATCCCGCTTCCACCGTTGGATATCCAGAAAGAGATTGTTACGGAAATTGAAGGCTTTCAAAAAATAATTGATGGAGCCAAAGCAGTTGTAGAAAATTATAAACCGCAAATACAAATTGATCCGGAATGGGAGATGGTTGAGTTGGGGGAAGTTGCAAAAATTCTGAATGGATTTGCCTTTAAGAGCTCTGAATATTGTAAGGATGGGATTCAAATTGTAAAAATTGGAAATGTTCAATTGGATCAATTAAATCTTGGGAAAAATATATCATTTTATCCAGAGTCATTTAAAGATTCACTTTCAAAATATATATTAAAAAATGAGGATCTGCTTATTTCAATGACCGGAACTCAAGGGAAAAGGGATTTCGGCAATGTGTGCAAAGTAAACTCTGACAAATTACTTTTTTTAAATCAACGTGTTGGTAAAATTAAGATAGTTTCAAGTATGGTAAATAACCACTACCTTTATCAAATTCTTATGACTGAAGAATTTAGAAACAACATTTTTAAAAATGCAAGCGGAGTTCGACAAGGTAATATCAGCAAGAATCAATTGGAGTGTTTTTTCATCCCTCTTCCACCGCTCGAAATCCAAAAAGAAATTGTAGATCGAATTGAAAAAGAACAAGAATTAGTAAATGCAAATAAAGAATTGATCACAATCTTTGAGCAGAAGATAAAAGAAAGAATTGCGAGAGTTTGGGGGGAATAAAGAAATTGAAATCTATCTTGAATTTGATATTTCTAATCTTTCAAAAGAAAGTAACATTGAAAACATAAAAGATATTTTAACATTGACTTCCAAAATAAAAAAATAAACTTTCCCAATAAAAAAAGACAAAAGGAATTGAATTGGCTGAGAGAGTAATAAAAAAAGCGAAACTCATCGAAGGACCCGTAGGAAAAACGCTTGTAAATCTAACGATCCCCATGTTCTTTGCCATGGTCGGGATGGTTGCCTTCAACCTGGTGGATACCTTTTTGCCTAACTTTTGTTTTGTTTAAGAATTTTGTTAGGCATTTACTTGACAATCTTTGCCTAACAATTTCAAATTGTTTCTAATTTGTTAGGCAGGAATAATTATGAGTATTGTTAAAGATATTTTAAGAGAAGAGAAAAATCGACTGGTTATTTTAAAAGATCAGATCGAGAAACAAATTTCATCTTTACCAAAGGGTTCTTTATCCAGAAAGAAAAGAAGTAGTGGTTGGTTCTATTATCTTGCTTACCGTGACAGTGAGAAAATTATTTTTAAATATATAGGTAAAGAGAATTCCCCTAAAGTTATAGCCCTTGTTGATGCTATAAAAAAACGAAGAAAACTAGAAAAAAGACTTATAGAAATTAAAAGTAATTTAAGAGACATTAAAAGAGGTTTAGGTGAAAGAAAACAAAGACCTGTTTTATAAACTGCTATTAAGATTTCATCAGACGGGTATTCTAGAAAATGTTATACTAATCGGTAGTTGGGTTTTACCAATTTATCGACATTATTTCTCTAATTCTCCCGAGATCCCGATATTGAGGACTTCTGATGTTGATTTTCTTATTCCTAATCCTCCCAATATAATCAACAAAATTGATGTTCCAAAAATTCTTAAGGATTTTGATTTTGAGGAACAATTTTCTCTAATAGGTGGTTATACAAAATTTGTTCATCCTGATCTTGAGATTGAATTCTTAATACCAGAGATTGGACGAAGTAGAAACAAAGCAGTTTTGATCAGTGAATTGAAAGTTACTGCTCAACCCTTACGATATTTGTATTTTATTCAGAATCACATTTTAACCATAAATTACAATGATATAAAAATACGTGTGCCAGAGCCAACTGTTTTTGTATTATTTAAATTTCTACTAACAATTAAACGCAAAGATAGTAATAAAGTTAGAAAAGATCTAATGACTGCTGTGAAATTAACAGATTTCCTTTTGACTAAACCAGATCAAGTCGAAAAATTTAGAGATATTTATTCTAAAATGCCTAAACCTTGGCAGAAAAAATTAGATAAAATTATTAAGGATAATAGCTCTGATTTGTATGATATTCTAGGCAAAAAGTAATCAACCAAAAACCCGAATAATATATTTAAACATTGACTTCCAAAATAAAAAAATAAACTTTCCCAATAAAAAAAGACAAAAGGAATTGAATTGGCAGAGAGAGTAATAAAAAAAGCAAAACTCATCGAAGGACCCGTAGGAAAAACGCTTGTAAATCTTACTATTCCAATGTTCTTTGCCATGGTCGGGATGGTTGCCTTCAACCTGGTGGATACCTTCTACGTGGGAAAATTAGGAACGAACGAACTGGCAGCACTCAGCTTCACATTTCCCGTGGTTCTGGTAATAAACAGCATCGCCCTGGGAATCGGGATGGGAGCTGCTGCTTTGATCTCCCGTGCTATCGGAGAAGGAGACCATCACAAAGTAAAAAGACTTACAACAGACGCACTCACACTTGCTTTTTTAATAGTTATCGTTTTTGTAATTATCGGGCTTTTAACCATAAATCCGCTGTTCAAAGCACTGGGAGCAACTGCCGAGATACTGCCGCTCATTAAAAAATATATGAGCATCTGGTATTATGGAATGGTTTTTGTCATCGTGCCGATGGTCGGCAATAATGCGATCCGGGCAACAGGAGATTCCAAAACACCGAGTGCGATAATGATGGTTGCAGTCATTATAAACTTCATTATGGACCCATTGTTGATCTTTGGTATCGGTCCTTTCCCGCAGCTTGGAATAGCCGGAGCCGCCCTCTCCACCGTTCTGGCAAGATTCTCCACATTTATGGTTGCTTTGTGGGTGCTTGGTCACCGTGAAAAAATGTTATCTTTTGCCAATTTGAAAATGAAGGAAGTCATGGCTTCATGGAGATCGATCCTGTTCATTGGAGTGCCTATAGCCGGCACCAGGATAATGATCCCGGTATCGATGGGTATCATAACCAGAATTATAGCAGATTACGGACCAAAAGCTGTTGCCGGTTTCGGTGTTTCTTCCCGAATAGAGTTCTTTGGATTAGCTGCCATAATAGCATTATCATCTGTTCTGGGTCCCTTTGTCGGGCAGAATCTCGGTGCCAGAAAATTCGACAGGGTTAACCTTGGAATTAAATTAAGTAAACTATTTACTATGATCTGGGGAGCTTTGATACTTATAATTCTATTTTTCGCTTCC
The DNA here is from genome assembly GCA_030595905.1 of Candidatus Cloacimonadota bacterium. Taxonomy (GTDB): domain Bacteria; phylum Cloacimonadota; class Cloacimonadia; order Cloacimonadales; family TCS61; genus JACNIV01. Next base: position 7,250 of record JAUVLE010000144.1, read on the forward strand.
AAACCTATCGCCATAATATTTAATAAAGACCCGCAGGTTGTTTCGACTATTATATTATACCTTTCTATAGTTCCTTTTTC
>JAUVLE010000286.1 GCA_030595905.1 Candidatus Cloacimonadota bacterium
TATCCGGAAATCAAATGTATTATCATAAATGGGTTTAAGAGTGCTTTCGTTCCTTATCGGGAGAGAGTTATTCTGATCAATAGTGCACTGAAAGAAATGGAAATACTGGAAAAAGCCAAACTGAAAAGCAAGGTTGAAATAGAAGAAAAGATATAATAAATTCAGGGATGTGAATTTTATGGATATTATTTACATGGTGATCGGTCTGCTTTTTGGTGGATTTTTTTCTGCTCTTTATTTAAGGTCCAAAAGAAGCAAGCTCGAAGCAAAAAACGAGATTTTGGAAGACAGCCTTTCAAAAAACGAACTGGAACTTATAGAAGAACGTGAAAGATCGCTTGGTCTTCAAGCTGAATTTACAAAGCAGGAAACTATTAATCTGAACTTACAGGAAAAACTGGAAAGTCAAAAAAAGGAAATAGAAGAACTGCAAAAAAGTTTTCAGGATGCATTCAAGAACCTGGCTAATGAAATACTGGAGGAAAAGACGAAAAAATTCACTGAACAGAATCGTTCCAATCTGGATGAATTATTAAATCCTCTTAAAGAAAAGATCAGGGATTTTGAAAGTAAGATAGAACAATCCAACGAGAAAAACCGCATCAGCCACACTTCGCTTATAGAGCAGATAAAAGGTCTGAAAGAACTGAACAGGAGAATTAGTGATGATGCGGAAAACCTGACCAAAGCCCTGAAGGGTGATGTGAAAATTCAGGGAAATTGGGGAGAGGTTATCTTGGAAAGAATTCTAGAAGAATCCGGTCTTCGAAAAGGGATCGAATATGAAACACAAGGTAGAGGAATGGGTTTGAAAAGTGAAGAAGGAACTCCTTCCAAACCAGATTTTATAATAAAATTTCCAGACAATAAACACATAATTATAGATTCAAAAGTTTCTTTAATTGCCTATGAAAGATTAATAAATTCTGAAAGCGAAGAACAAAAAAAAGGATACAGAAGAGAATTAGAAAGATCCATAAGATCCCATATTGATGATCTTCACAATAAGCACTATCAAACCAGAGAAGGATTGAATACGCCGGATTATGTTTTCTTGTTTATGCCTATTGAAGCCAGTTTTACAATAGCATTACATCCCGACAGTTCTCTATTTAAATATGCTTTTGATAAAAAAGTTATTATTGTGGGTCCCAGCGGACTGATGGCTATTTTAAGAACAATCGAATCTATCTGGCGCCAGGATAACCAGACTAAACATGCAATGGAAATAGCACGGCAAAGTGGAAATTTATATGATGCTTTTGTAAGATTGCTCGAAGACCTTGAAAAAGTTGGTTCGAATATTAACAGGGCTTCAAATTCATATCAAGATGCAGTTAAGAAACTTTCTTCAGGAAAAGGAAATCTAATTACCAGAGTAGAAAATATCAAGAAACTGGGAGCCAAAACCAGCAAACAGATACCTGAAAAATTTGTGAAAGAAGAAAATCTTATAGAGCAAGAGTAAATGTAGCTATGAATTTTTTTTATAGTTTGGTAGAATTAAATAAACAACAACTTATGGAGTGAAGTGATGACTAAAAAGAATAATGATGTTGAACCAACAAAGTATAAAATAATAAAAAAAGTTAAAGTTCGCCAGAGAATAGATAGACCGAATATGAACAGCAAACCATTTGTTATTACAATTGCAATAATATTTCTCACACTCATTCTGGCATATATTGGGATCAATATTTTGCTGTATTTATTGGATATTGTGTTTTAGAGGATTCCTGACTCTGATAAATTTCGCAGGATAATTATTTCTTCTCTGCCAGTTTCCTCAGCACATAGCTGGCAGCCCACATACCCATTATTGCAGGCAGGTAAACTACCGAGCCCAGGGTTCCTCTTTTTCTTCCGCGACCGGAAACCCATTCGGTTTCTGCTCCGGCTTCATGACTGAATTGAGCAATAGGTTTCTCGTAAGAATAAATAACAGGAATACCTTTTTCTATTCCTCTTTTATGCAGATATTTTCTCACTTTCTTTGCCAGAGGACAGACCCTGCTTTTGGAAATATCAACCAGTTCAATTTTAGAAGGATCAAACCTGCTGGCTGCTCCCATGGAAGAAATTACAGGAATATTTTTTCTGTAACAAGCTTCCAGTAGTCCGGTTTTTGGTCCTAAACTGTCGATGGCATCCACTACAAAATCAACATCTTTCAAAAGAAATTCACGTGATTCGTGAGCACAGAAATCGGAATAAATTTCCACTTTTGCATCTGGATTAATATCGAGTATTCTATCACGCATTGCTTCAGTTTTCATCATTCCGATCGTGCTGTGAAGTGCCGGTAATTGTCGATTCAAATTAGAAATACTTATTGTATCAAAATCTACCAGTAGAAATGAACCAATACCACTTCGGGCAAGAGCTTCCGCCGCATAGCTTCCTACTCCACCCAAACCCATCACAGAAACTCGGGTCTTTTGAAATATTTTTATAGCCTCTTTGCCGAAAGGAAGTTCCGTTCTGTTAAATTGGTTCATATAATATCCAATAATTGCAATCCGAATATCTGTTTAAAACTTTTACTTTGAATTGACTCCAATTCTTGTTTATCAAGTTCTGTAATCTGGGCAGTTTCATCAACAACCCACATCAGGTTTTTCAAGTGATTAAAATCATTTTTATCATCAACTGGTTTCTGATACGGAGCATCTGTCTCGAAAAGAAAAAAACCGCGATCTATGATAAATTCCAGGACATCTTTTTGGGGTGGTCTGCATCCAAGGGAGAAAGCAAGGTCGAATTTTGAAAACAGTTCAGCAATTTCCATTGAAGCATTGAATGCGTGCAGAAAACCACGAACTCGCGGGAAATTGTTCTCTAATATTTTATGAAGTTCATAATATTGCTTTACTGTATGAAAAACCACAGGAAGATCGTAGTTTTTTGCCAGATCAAGCTGCATTAATAGGATTTTTTTCTGCCAATTAAAATTATCCTTTCGTTTGTCGAGCCCGATCTCGCCGATTCCAATTATATCTTTTGCATCGCAGTATTTTAT
>JAUVLE010000145.1 GCA_030595905.1 Candidatus Cloacimonadota bacterium
ACGGCACTTATGATGATGCCTTCGATCTGAGTATTGAAGCTACCAAAAAATTCGGATGGTATAATCGTAATACTGCCTATAATCCTTTTACGATCGAAGGAAAAAAGATCGTTGCTTTTGAAATCTTCCAGCAGATGAAACGCGAACTTCCAAATCGGGTTTTTGTTCCCGTGGGAGACGGCTGTATAATTTCCGGAGTTTACAAAGGTTTTGAAGACCTGCTGAAATTAGGTTTGATCGAAAAAATTCCAACTATTGTTGCTGTTCAATCTGAAAAAAGCGATAATATTATCCGCAACCTGGATAAGGATACTTTCGTTTCCAAACCAAGTAATACAATTGCAGATTCCATAGCAGTTGATATTCCCCGCAACTATTGGATGACGAAAAATTATATCGAAGAATATAAAGGTGAGTGGATTGCTGTGAGCGATGAAGAAATTATTTCAGCTTCCAAAATCCTAAGTGAGAAAACAGGAATATTCGCAGAACCAGCAGCAGCAGCCGGTTTTGCAGGAATGTTGAAGTATTACAAACAAGATAAGATTGACGAAAATTCCAAAAATATTGTTCTGCTTACCGGAAGCGGCTTGAAAGATTTGAATTCTGTGCAAAGCATTATTGAAATTCCAAAGTCAATAAAAAAGCTGGATGAATTGTAAGATAAGACTCCGATCTTGTTTCATCTCGATATTGGAATATCGAATTACATGAAATTGAGGTAATAATGAAATGTGTTAGAAAATTTGATGCCCGTCCAAAATTAGATGGATCATGGAAATTTATTGATGATTATTCTTATCCTGAAATGATTCATGGACAGCTACTTTACTCCAAGTGTCATCATGGGTACATCAAAAAAATAAATTTCCCCGAGAATTATGATCTCTCCGAATTCACAATAGTCTCATCAAAAGACATCCCGGGTGAAAATATTGTACCCGAACCGGTTTGTGATCAACCGTTCATGATGGATAAAGAAGTTATGCATTACGGACAGGGGATCTTAGGAATTGCACACCCAGACCGTAAATTACTTCTAAAATTTATTAAAGAAACAAAAATTGAATACGAGGAACTTCCTGCAATTACCGATATCAAAGAATGTCTGAATAACCCTGATAATGTCTTCGGAAGAGAATTGACCATCGATCACAGAACAGGTAAAAAACCAGATCCGCACTGGGATCATCATCATAAAATATATTACACACCTCACCAGGAACAGGCTTACCTGGAACCGCAGGGTATGATCGCTGTCTGGCAGCCAAAAGATAAGATCATGTTCGTTCGAGCAACCTGTCAGTGTCCTTTTTTCGTGAAGGAAGGTGTAGAAGCAATTATGGGTGATTCCATTAAAGAAGCTATCATTGAAACTTCCGAAGGGATCGGCGGAGCTTTTGGCGGAAAAGAGGATTTTCCCAGTCTGTTAGCTGGCATCACTTCGCTTCTTTCCTATAAAAGCGGGAAACCTGTTAAGATAGTATTAGAAAGAGAAGATGATATCCGGATAACAACAAAGCGTCATCCTTCCAGGATTGAGATAGAAACATGGACAGACCCGGAAGCCAAAAAGATCATGAAGATAGATATCGATTACAGATTGGATGCCGGAGCATATCAAACGCTTTCGCCGGTAGTTCTGGCGCGTGGTGTTCTGCATTCCATCAGCGGTTACAGCATCCCAGACACTTTCATTCGGGGAAGATTGTTTCGCAGTAATACTCCATCCAACGGAGCTTTTCGCGGCTTTGGAGCACCCCAGGCTTTTGCTGCCATGGAAGCACATATAGATGAGATTGCTGCTGGTATGAACATCAACCCATATAAATTTAGAAAAAAAAATATCTTCAAAATTGGTGATGAATTTCCTACCACCCAGCCAATATTGGAAAATCATCTTTCCGATTGCCTGGAACGTGTGATTGAAAAATCGAATTATTTCCAGAAACTGGAAGAATTCAAAGAGTGGAATAAAACTCATAAAGATAAAAAAGGAATTGGAATTTCTATTGGATATCACGGTGGCGGATACACAGGAAATGGAGAAAAAGTATTGAATTCGGAAGTAAAAGTAGTTATTGAAAAAGATGCAACAGTAAAGATATTCGTAGCCAATACAGATATGGGACAGGGAGCGCACACAACTCTTGCCCAGATGTTCTTTGAAGCAATAGACCATCCACGGGAAAAATGCCTGGTTCAACTTCCCAATACCAGCAAAACCCCCAACAGCGGTCCTACCGTTGCTTCTCGAACAATTTACATAATCGGTAATCTGCTTCGTAAATTTGCATTTAAGATCAAAGATGAACTCGAATTTGAAAACCTTGAGGAATATGTTACTTCCAATCAAAATGAATTTCCTCGCGAATTCCGAATGAATTTTGTTCAGGATCCTTCAGTTGTTTTTGATGATGAGAATTATGTGGGTGTAGCTTATAAAGATTATTCCTGGGCTGCCTGTGTTACAGAAATTTATTTTCTTGCAGATACATATCAAATTGAATTAACAAAAAGCTGGAATGTAATGGATATCGGGAAAGTGGTAAATCAAAAGATCGCTACCGGTCAGGCAGAAGGCGGTGTTTTACAGGGACTTGCTTACGGACTATGTGAATTTTTCTACAAATCCGGTTATGGCAGGATGCATGGTTTCACCGATTATGCTCTTCCCACAACTCTTGATCTTCCTGAAATCGATGTTGAATTTATTCATACAGATAGCCCGATTGCCAAAGGTCTTGGTGAGATCCCGATGGATTTTCCTGCACCTTCTGTGAGGAATGCATTCCATAATGCTACAGGAATTTTCATCGATGAATATCCGCTTGTGCCGGAAAGAATTTTTAAGCATTTGAAAAAAATATGAGAATATCTTCTACTCAACTGTTCTTCTCGTTCCCAAGCCCCAGTTTTTCTTCTCGTTTCCAAGCCCCAGCTTGGGAATATATCAATTTTCTGTCCACAAGCTGGGGCTTGGAAACAAGATGTCAAACATATTAAAGGATAGAACGATGAAGATTAGCTTCAAATTAAATAATAAAAATGTGACAATAGATACAGACCCGATGCGAAGATTGCTCGATATTATACGGGAAGATTTTCATTTAACCGGAACAAAAGAAGGCTGTGGAGAAGGCGAATGCGGAGCCTGTACCGTTCTTCTGGATGGAAAACCTGTAACCAGTTGCCTTGTCAACGCTGTTCACATCGATGGAAAAGAAGTAATGACATCGGAAGGAATTGCACAAGAACCTCTTGGCAAACTGCTGATAGATTGTTTTGATGAAACCAATGCAGTTCAGTGCGGATTCTGCTTTCCAGGATTTCTGGTAACGTCTTATCACTATGTAAAAACAGATGGCGAAAAAAACCTGGATAAGATCAAGAAAGCACTCTCAGGAAATATCTGTCGTTGCACCGGTTATCAGAAAATATTTGAATCTGTTATGATGGCTTGTGAAAGAAATTAACTCAAACATCCTGTTTGAGAAAATCAATATTCACAATAAAGGATAATTGTGTAACAAAAAGGAATTGATATCATCTTAATACATATAAATAAGCAATCTCAATTGCATCTAACAAAAAACTAAATTATTTTAGCGTTAGGAATGAAAAATGCAGTTTAATTAATTGAGATTTTTAAGGAATAAGGTTCAAAATGAAATTCATAAGACCAAACGATATGGAAGGTTTGTTCCAGAATATAGAAGAAAATAATGATAGAAAATATTTTCTTGCAGGCGGAACTGATATCAACATCCAGATAAAAAATGGCACCATAAAGGATGCTGAAATAATCTATATCAAACATCTTAAAGAACTCAATGGTATCCAGATCGAAAAAGACGATATTGTCATTGGTGCTACTACAAATATCAGTGATATTTTAAATTCTAAAATAATAAAAGAGAATCTTCCTTTTTTTCAAAGATCTTTGGAATCTTTCGCTTCTCCACTTCTTCAAACTTCCGCAACTATCGGTGGGAATATTGCCAATGGCTCTCCAACTGCTGATGTTGTCCCGCTGCTTTTAGTTCTGGATGCAAAACTGGAAATTGTTTCAAAATCTCAAATTCGTATTATCGAGCTTACTAATTTTTTTACAGGATATAAAACAAATATAATGAAAGCCAATGAATTGATCCGAAGTATTATTATTCCAAAAAAGGCAGAGAACGGATTTGATACTTTCTTTGAAAAGGTTGGTTCTCGTAAAAGTCTGATGATTTCAAAAATTTCTCTGGCTGGTTTAAAAAACATTTCACATAATAAATTCACTACAATTAAACTGGCAGCCGGAAGTTTAAACGAATATCCTCGTCGTCTTTATAAAATTGAAGAATATTTAACTGATAAAAGTTTATTAGAAATTGATTTTTTAAAAGTTGAAGAACTTTTGAATGAAGAAATCACACCGATCACCGATCTTCGTTCCGATAAGGAATATCGATATCACGTCTGTGTTAATCTTATCAGAACTTTTTTGAATGAATAATAGGATTCCTATTATTCACTTTTTGTAGAATCGAAACTATATTAATGATTAAGAAAAAAAATAAAGGAATGAAAAATGGCCAGAAGTAACTATTCGTATGAAAAACGTCAGAAAGAGTTAGCTAGGAAGAAAAAGAAGGAAGATAAGCGGCTGAAAAAATTAAACAGAGCTTTAGGCATTGAAGAAGAAAAACCAGAAGATATCAGCAAAGATGTTGATAATGAAGATGAAACAACTGATTGATGAAACAATACTGATACTATTTAATTAAAATCTCTATAAGCAGCACCTTCCATTTCTCCTCACCCTGATGCCTGCACCGCCAACCTGTCTCGCCATATCCGGCAACTGCCGGAGAAGGCGGAAGTTTGGCGAAGGCGTATCCCTCTCCCGCTCCGTAAGCTTAACCATTTCAAGGTTTACCTGCCTCAGGCATGGTTTCTTTCAATTTTCTACTTCTACAATCCAACCTTGAAATTGTTAACTCCAGAGATTATCCGAAAGAAACGATTTCAAGGTCTCACATCTACCAACCCTGAAATTGCTAAATGCATGTTTCACCGTGAGAAGCGATTGCAGGGTTTTTATCACTCTTTCGGGCTATATTGTCTTTTCAACCAGGAGCTAAGTCCATCGAGTCCGGGAAACATCACCCTTTCAGTAATATTCGCCTGATCCAGCTTATCCCGTATTTCCCATTTTAATTCTTTGGGAATGATAATTTTCTGCCAGATATCCGGATACTGTTTCAGCCAGTCGTTCAGTGCAAGTTCAGGATTAGATGAAATTGAAAAAAATGCAAACTGGTTAATGAAGCGATCGTCGATCGAGGGTGGTTCGATAAAAAGAAAGAAATCTTTTTCAGCCATTTTTTCAATATCTTTTAAACTATTCATTTTTTTCAGAAGCATTTTTACAGTGAAGACATTCGCTCCTTCTTTTTCCAGTTCTTCTTGTAAATTGTCTGGAACAAGTTTATTAACTTCTATGTAATTTACTGCCCAAACTACGCCATCGGTATCGAACTTCTCGATATTGGCTGTAGCAAAATGCATCGCCACATAAGGCGAATATGTCCAATCCATCAATCTGGTGGGAAGGCCATGATGCTGTGCAAGTGAAAGCCAGTGCCACATAGAATCAAGTTCTACTACATTACTTTGTGCATATTTACTGAAATTCCTTAGTAAGTGATTTTCCAAGCTGGCATAATCCCCACCTAAACGGATCAGAGTTGTTTCCAGTTTAAAATCCGCATCGGAAAGTCCCCTGAAAGCAAATTTGGAGCGATACCTACCCAGTTCAGGATTCCATGAATCTTCAAACAATTTTTCATGGAGTTCATTCCAACTTGTAATTTTATATTCATTCATTATAGACTCCTTAATATATTAAAAATCGAAACCTGCTCCGATTGCAAAAATTGGGGCTGCACCAAAAGTTCCATATTTGGGAGTTGCCATTTCCACTCCTATTTCGGGTCTGAGATAAAGCGGGCCAAGCTCAAGCGACAGTCCTCCAATAACACCAAATCTATTCAGCATAAATGCTTCATCAATACTAATATCACCTATTTCTATACCTGGTTGCTCAATAGAAATAAAATCTGCACTATATCTTGCCATCCCGGTAAATGCCAGGGCTTCTCCCACTCTATAAGTTGCCAGGAAGGGAATTTCAAAACCATAGGATTTTATATCTGCTATTTCAATGACTCCTTCCTCTTCTTCATCGTCAGATTCTGTGGTTACATAAGTTAGGCCGGGCATTATAGCGATCGATGCTTTTTCGCTATCGTATGGAAGACGATACTTCAGATAGATATTGGAACCGACTCCACCCAGAGATATCCATAATTTGCCGTTAATATCCATTTTATCAGTTAAGCCGATACCGGCTTTTACGCCGTAAACAGGTAAAGAAAGCAAACCTGTAGCATTGAAAGCAGTATCAGTATTAATGTCTTTAATAAGCATTGTGGTAGTCAGATCTAATCCATAACCATACTCAACTCCAAATTTAGGATGTCCGGGTTTTACGGTTTCTGCTGTTTCCATCATCGATGTGTTCATCACGGCACATCCTGAAAAAATTCCAATCATTAATATTAGCAATAATGTAAAATTTCTAACTTTCATTTTCTTTCTCTCCCTATATTTTTATTCTTTCAGATCAAGATACTTAATAAAATTTTTCACGGAAGCTTGTGTAAATCTCAGTCTGTTTCTCGGGTCAAAAGATCTATTGTTTTTATCGCGAAGCTCAAGATGAAGATGCGAAGCCTTTCCACTATTTCGGATATTTCCCGTTAATCCGGTCAATCCCACTTTTGTATCTCCATTCACTTCCTGTCCTGTTTCTACGTAAACTTCATTCAAATGCGCATAAACGCTTTCTATTCCTTCAGGGTACAATATCCTCACTATCTTTCCATATTCTATCTTCACGGAATCTATCCTGCCGTCTGGTCTTACACATTCCACTTTTACAAGATGATGCGGATCATCACTTACTTCTGTGACAATCCCATAATTTGATAATGGAAATAGCGGTGTGTTTTCCGGAACAAAAAAATCGATACCTTCATGAATTCTTTTTTTCTCTTTTGTGCCGCGAGAACAACCATAATGGTCTGCCCATCTGTTTTTCAAATATTGCTTTATAAGTTCATTGAAGCTTAATCCATCGTTGAATGGAGATTTATATCTATTGAATATATCGATGAAATCCGGAGTGAATAAAATTACGGGTTCTTTAAATGATTTGGGTGAATAAGCTATC
>JAUVLE010000296.1 GCA_030595905.1 Candidatus Cloacimonadota bacterium
TATTTAAGATTGTTTCAAACAAACAATTGGGAATTATTCTTTGTTCAGTATTTCTCATTTCTTTATCTCATATTTTACATTGACTGAAGAAATAATAGTTTTAGCAATATTTGAGGTGTAAACATTTATTTGTTTCATCAAATCCATCAATTCCATATGAATTGCGTGAGTTGCAATAGATTCGGTTAATTCCCTGCTGATTCTTTGTAAATGACTATTTCGATATTCACTCTCGAGCTTGGTGTATTTTTCTTCTTTCTTCAAAATTTTGGCAGCTTCAGTTGTATTTAATTCTTTATAAGCCTCTTCCAATCTGCTAATTTGTTTGGCAGCTTTTGTGTGATATCTAATGATCTCTTCTTTCCCAGCATCAGAAAAATCAGTTTTTAAATTATGCTTTTTCTTAATAAGAGGGATAACATTTTTATCAATAATATCTCCAATACTTTCTATATCATTAACTGAAGACATCATCACATAAACCTCTTTTGCTTGTTCGTTATTCAAATCCTTTCGTTGGATTTTAATAAGGTATTTTAGTATTTTTTCTTCTAAATAATCTATTTTATTCTCACGCATTCTAATACCTTCTAATAGAGAGATATTTGGATATATCGCATCGGATTGCTCTTTTTCATCAAAAAATGGTTTTATTGCTGCATTCAACATTCTTTTCACAATTTTCATCATTCTCAAAACTTCAGATTTTGAAAGTTCAATTGCCAAAGACGGAGTCTCAATAACTTTTTCATCTAAATGCATAACTCTGGGTTTTGTGCCACTTTCGTATTTTTTCATAGGTAATATCTTAAAAATTAATTTTGCAAAAATAGTAGTAAACGGTAAGAATATCAAACCGAAACCTACATTAAAAATAGTATGTGAATTGGCTATTTGTCTTGGAAGTACTGCACTCCTTGCTGCAATTCCTGTGAGAGAAGTATCTGCAACCGGAGAGATGGAGCGGACAAAATCGGCAAAAGTCGGAATCCAGAAAATGAAGAGTAATACTCCTGAAATTTTGAAAATAACATGAGCAATAGCAACTCTTTTTGCATCTCGAGAAGTATTTATACTGGCAAGTGCTGCTGTGATACAGGTTCCAATATTTGAACCAAAAATAAGCGGAATACCTGCTTCAAGTGATAGTAATCCTTGTGAAGCCAAAACAATAACGATCCCTGTGAAAGCACTACTACTCTGAATTAATCCGGTAAAAAGTGCTCCTATTAAAACTCCCAGCAGTGGATTTTCCAGTTTTAAAAGAAGGTTGATAAATCCGTCATAAGAACGAAGTGGATACATAGCTTTTGACATAATGTGCATTCCAAAAAATAAAATTCCAAAACCCAGGATAGCTTCACCTATGTTTTTGTAAGCCTCTTTTTTTACGAACACTTTTAAAATAAAACCAACGGCAATCATTAACAATGCGTAATCTGTAAATTTGAATGCAATTAATTGTGCAGTGATAGTAGTTCCAATATCTGCACCGAGAATAACTCCTAAAGTTTGGGCGAATGTCATTAATTCCGCTTGAACAAAACTAACCAGCATCACTGTTGTTGCACTGCTGCTCTGGATGATCATCGTGACTAATGCTCCCACGGTCAAAGCGATAACTCTATTTTTTGTGAGAGATGAAAGAATATTACGCATCTTATTACCAGCAGCTTTTTTCATCCCATCGCTCATCATGTTCATTCCTAATAAAAAGAGACCTAAACCACCGAAAACTCCAGTTATTAAAAAGAATATCCATCTTGAATCACGTGCAGTTAATTTGAAATACACAATATCATTTTCATTTAAATCATTTTGGATTCTGGCAGAGCACTTATAAACTCCCTTTTTTGAACCTAAAACAAAATGGGTTTCAGCAATTCCATTGTTGTCTGTATATACCACGTCGCTTTCAAAAGTATAATTTTTTGCACCGGATGGTTTTGATATTAGATTAAATTTAACAGTTACATTTGCAACTGGTATATTATTTTGACCTTTTACAATTACTGATAATGGTTGTTCAATTCTTTTACCGACTACATCAATTAGCGAATAATCGAGAATATCAGGTGATTTTTCTAGCATTAATAAGTTTTGATTTTCTGAACCGAAAATCAAAAAAGCAGTGAATAAAAAAATAACTAATAAAATTATTCTTTTTTGCATGAACTAATCCCCATATTTCCTTATTTTAAATATTTATCAAACATTAAGCCATGACGTAAACCACGATCACTGATAGTAAAAGAATCGATTTTAAAAATTTCCATGATTGTATCGATTATTCCCGCTCCTGCTAAGATCACATCTGCTCTTTTAGGTTGAAGCCCCGGAATTTGTTTTCGTTCTTCGATAGTTTTATTTTTATATAAATTAATTTGTTCTTTTACTTCTTCTAAAGACATTTGAGAACCTTGAATTATTTTAGGATCATATTTAACCATTCTATGCATAACTGCTCCCATACTGGTTACAGTTCCACCAATTCCTATCAGGTAATCGGCTCTTTTATTAGTGATCATCTCGCTAAAAAAAGCCATCATATGATCTTGCATTTTCTTTAATTCATCATCTGTTACAGGATCAGAAATTAAAAATTCTTCAGTTGGATGAACTGCACCCAAATTTAGACTTATACGATCATTAAGCTTTGTTCCTTTCCCAAATATAAATTCAGTACTTCCGCCCCCCGTATCGAATACCACAACGTTTTTATCTGTGTTTCCAATTGTGGATAAAACTGCCAGATATGACAACCTTGCTTCTTCTTCTCCTGGAATTACTTTGATTATAAGTCCTA
>JAUVLE010000198.1 GCA_030595905.1 Candidatus Cloacimonadota bacterium
TGATATCTGTTTACACAACAATCGGAAGATCAACAAGTTGAACACTTGTACGCCTTTGGCATATTCCGATGTTTTGCGTTTTGTTATTTTCATCTTAATAGAGAGGTCAACATATCCTCGGCAGCGGGTCGGATTCCAGCATCAGCAGCGGACGAAGTCCTCCAATAGACGTACGCAGATAAACACCTTTAACTTCGGTTGTGACTTCCCCGATAATAGATGAATTTTTCCCGTGTTTATGTTTTTTCATTTCAGCTATTAAGTTGGAAGTTTCTCCGCTGGCAAACGAAACCAGTTTGCCTTCGTTAGCCATATAGAGCGGATCGAGACCCAGAAGTCCACATACTGCCCGGGTAGCATCTTTAATGGGAATGGTATTTTCTTCGATGATTATACCAATGCCTGTTTCTTCGATAACTTCATTTAATATTGTGGCAACTCCACCGCGGGTTGCATCCCTCAGGAATTTTATTTTCCCATTTTTCAGCATCAATTGTACCAGTTCATTCAAGGAAGCACAATCACTTTGAGGAGTTGGATCCAATTCCAGGTTTTCGCGTGCATTAATAATAGCAACGGTATGATCTCCCAGGGTTCCATTCACTATTATCTTATCGCCGGGTTTTATTTTTTGGGTGGAAAGTTTAATTCCTTCCGGCAGGAAACCAATTCCGGTTGTTGTTATATAAATTCCATCAGCTTTACCTTTTTCCACTACTTTTGTATCACCGGCGATTATCTTCACTCCAGCTTCTTTGGAAGTATTTTTCATCGATTCAACTATCTTTCTCAGGTCAGATATCTTGAATCCTTCTTCGATAATAAAAGCGGAAAGCAGATATTTTGGAATAGCTCCACTCATGCTTACATCATTCACAGTTCCTGTAACGGAAAGTTTGCCAATATCACCACCGGGGAAGAATATTGGTTTGACTACATGAGAGTCAGTTGTAATAACCATGTGGTTTTCGATCTCAACTGCATCATCCAAGGTAGGAAGTTTAAAATTCCTATCGAAAACTTCTTCAATAAGTTTATGCGTAAGCCCTGCACCACTGCCATGACCAAGAGTTATTATTTCATTTTTCATTTTTTATTACCGCCAAGACACGAAGCCACAAAGAGATATTTGCCGCTGATTAACGCGGATAAACACTGATAATTTTAACACCGAAAACACTGAAAACCACCGAGAATTTAAGACCTTACGGATGGTTGATAACCTCTATAATAGTCGAGAATTAAAGACCAACCATTGCGAAGGTTTGGTAGAAAGAAGTCCTCTGTTTGTAACCATTCGCAAGGTTTTTCTCTGCTTGCCAAGACGAAGTCCCGACATTCGAGACGAAGGCTGGTGCTCTCCGCCTGCCGTGCCGTAGTTTGACGTAGGCAGGTGGCAGTTTTTTTATCCGTTTAATCCGTGCCAATCCGTGAGCTATCTTATCTTTCATATTTATAATACGCTGCACAGCTTCCTTCCGAAGAAACCATACAGGGACCTATCGGATTATTTGGCAGGCATACTTTTCCAAACAACGAGCATTCCGGCGGGATGATCTTTCCTTTCAGAACATCACCGCATCTGCAGCCGGTTTGTTCTTCTGTATCCGAGATTTCAATTCCATATTTTATAGTAGCATCGAATTCTTCAAATTCTTTTCTGATCCCCAGACCGGACATTGGTATCCAGCCTAAACCCCGGCAGAGAGCATCTTCCACTTCTAATACTTTATAAATTATTTCCTGAGCCTGTTTATTTCCTTCTTTTGTAACTACCCGACTGTATTCATTTTCTATCTTTGGTTTTTGTAACTCAATCTGTTCGTTAAGTTTTTTTATTCCAACTAAAATATCCAGCGGTTCAAATCCGGTAACTACTCCACCGATCCCGAATTTTTCTGGAAGCAGATTGTAGGCATTTGAGCCGATAATTACGCTTACATGTCCGGGCAAGATGAATCCATCTACGTTCATATCTTTAGAAGATAGAAGTGCATCCAGAGCGGGAGGAA
Source organism: Candidatus Cloacimonadota bacterium (assembly GCA_030595905.1). GTDB lineage: Bacteria > Cloacimonadota > Cloacimonadia > Cloacimonadales > TCS61 > JACNIV01. Next base: position 2,013 of record JAUVLE010000198.1, read on the forward strand.
CTAATTTGAAAGCAGGAAGGACAGAGAAGTTTTTCAGGTTTCTTTTTGAAGCTTCCATAATGGTATATGCAATTCCGGGAATAGTTGTTTCAAAACCAATTCCCACCAAAACAGTTTCTTTTTCTTTTGCTATCTCAAGGGCTTCCATCGGTGAATAGATTATTTGCACATCGAGACCATTTGCCCGTGCCTGCTCCAATGTTCCTTTATTTCCGGGAACGCGGATCAGATCGCCAAAAGTTGCGATGGCTACATCTTTCAATTCTATTAATGAATCGATAACAGAAGAAGGAGTAACGCATACCGGACAGCCGGGACCGGAGATCAGAGAAATGGTTTTTGGCAAAAGTTTGCGAATTCCCCAATGACCGATTGCCATTGTGTGAGAGCCGCATACTTCCATAAATTTAACCGGTTTTTTCCAATCTTGCAGTTCAGTGACGATCTTTTTGATAAGTTCGGGATTTCTGAAATTATTGAGGTGCATAAACTTCCTGTAAAATTGCAATAGTTTCGTTTGCTTCTTTTTCGGAAATAATGTTCAATCCAAACCCGGTGTGGATTATTATCCAGTCACCTTCTTTAACTTCCGGTATGAAAGTAAGGAATATTTCCTTGTTTATTCCACCCAGATCTACGATGCCTTTTTCATTATTTTTTTTAATAAGTTTTCCCGGTATTGCGATGCACATATTTTATTTTTCTCCTTGTAAAAAACTTCCGAATTTGCGTTAGCTCTTCGGAATGTTGTGATTCGAACCAATCTGATCTCCAAAAACAATCGGAAGACCTTCGGACATTCCGATGTTTTTTCTCACTTCATCCGATTCGCTATCATCACCTGACCGACAGATATCGCACCATCGTTAGAGGGTAAAATCGAAGGCACAAAAACTGTAAAGTTATTTTTCGTTAAAACCTTGCTGATCCCTTTCAGAAGGACTTTATTCTGCATTACGCCGCCTGAAAGGACAACCTTCTTTATCCCTGTTTTCCTGTATGCTTTTTTAACTGTTTCCAATGTAAAATTAATAATCGTATTATGAAATTTTCCTGCAATTTTATAGTGAGGTTCATTTCTTTGAACATCGTTTGCAACAGCCTGGATCAATGGGATAATGTCTATCTTATCTTTTTCCAGATTATAAGGATAATCGTCTTTATCTGAAATGCCCTTTTCTCTACTTAGAAATTCCAGTGCCATTGCAGACTGAGCTTCAAATGTGATTTCCGGGAAAAGTCCGAGCATTGCACTGGCGCAGTCGAAAAGCCTTCCCATGCTGGAAGTCTGGAAAATATTGAATTTATTTTCTATCTGTTTTGAAATAATTCTCTTCTCGATTTCGGAGATATTTTTCAGAAAATCCGGATCGATTCCGGATTCCAATAAATATGCATAAGCTATCCTGATGGGATGTTTTATAGCAGCATCTCCACCGGGAAGCGGCATATAGTTCAGATGGAACAATCGTTCAAATTTTGAGTAATCTGCCAGGAATATTTCACCGCCCCAGATTGCTCCGTCTGTTCCGTAACCTGTTCCGTCATAAGCGATACCGATAACCGGTTCATCCAGGTGGTGCTCTGCCATTACAGCGGCAATATGAGCGTGATGATGCTGGACTTTTATTAAGTTCAGGCCTGTACTTTCTGCAAACCGGGTTGTCATATAATCGGGATGCTGGTCACAGACGACCAATTCCGGTTCAAGCTCGAACCATTTCTTATATTTTTCCAGCGTATCTGTGTAGTAATCCAGTGTTTGCTTGCTGTTGGAATTTCCAATGTATGGTGAAAGGAAAAACGAATCTCCCTTGCTAAGTGCGAAAGTAATTTTTAATTCTGCGCCAACACCAAGGGTCTGAACGGTTTTAAAAGGAAGTTTTATGGGAGACGGAACATATCCGCGGGATCTTCGCATCATCACATTTTGCGGTTTGGAAGCTCGTATCACCGAATCGTCACTACGGTTCAGGATGGGACGATTATGGGTCAGGAAAAAATCACAAAGTCCGCTCAATTCTTTTTCTTCAGCAGCAATGGGCTCGTCGTGGAAGTTACCGGAAGTCATTATCAGGAAGGGAAGTTCGTTGCTGAGTATCTGGTGATGGATGGGAGCGTATGGCAGGAAGACTCCGAGGTTCGGATTTTGAGGAGCAACGTTTGCTGCGATTCGTTCCAATGCTCCAGCGTTTTCTTCTCGTTCCCATCCGGCAGCTGCCGGATGGGAATGATTTGTGTTCCCAAGCTGGGGCTTGGGAACAAGGTTTGACTGGGATTTAGGAACAAGGTTTGACAGGGGCTTGGTAATAAGAGTGTGCTCACTTTTGGACAAAATAACTATCGGAGCTGCAGGGGATTTCAGCAGTTCATATTGCTCTTTATTTATCTCTACAACTTCAGATATTTTTTTTGGACAACACATAACAGCAAAAGGTTTGTGCGGACGGTATTTTCTTTTTCGTAGTTCGGAAACAGTTTGTTCATTCGTTGCATCGCAGGCAATATGAAATCCTCCGATGCCTTTGATCCCGATTATTTTTCCTTCTTTAAGGAACTTGATTGTATTTACGATCGGATCGCCAGTTATTTCTACAAAATTCTTATCCAGAAATTTCAACTGAGGACCGCAGGCTGGACAGGCGATCGGTTGAGCGTGAAATCTTCTATTCAGGGGATCGGTATATTCACCGTTGCAGTAGTTACACATCTTAAAATCTTTCATTGAAGTTACCGGACGGTCGTAAGGTGTGTTTTCAATTATCGAATAACGCGGACCGCAATTTGTACAGTTTATGAAAGCATAATTAAAACGTGGATCGGACTCATCAACCAATTCACGAAGGCAATCTTTACAAACGGCAAGATCGGGAGATATCTGGGTGGAACCTTTTCTATTCCGGCTTTGCTGGATGGTAAATTCCGTATAGGGAACATCTTCTTTTCTCTCGATATGGAATTCCCTGATAAATGCAGCGGGCGGATGTTCATTTTTTATCTTCTCAACAAACAATTCCAGATTCTTTTCCGTACCGCAAACTTCGATTTCCACACCCGAAGTCGAGTTCAGAACATATCCTT
>JAUVLE010000174.1 GCA_030595905.1 Candidatus Cloacimonadota bacterium
GTTATCCTGGATCATTTTGGTAGTGATCGAACAGGTAATTGGAGTTCCGTCTTTATCTTTTAAATTAATTCTGTAATCATTTACAAAACCATCTTTTATGATCTTTGTAAGAAGCATCTCTTTTTGATGTATGTCGGGGAAAATATTCCAAACAGATTTGCCGATAAGGTCTTTTTGGGTGTAGCTGGAAGCATCTTCTATAGAAGGACTTACCTGTTTTATCGTACCATCAAAATCTATTTCATAATAAACATCCTGAATATTTTCGAATATACTTTTGAAGTTTTCGATTGATTTTTTAAGTTTAAGTCTTTCTTTCTTTTGTTCTGTGATATCATTAAATATTCCGAAGGCGCCAATATATTTGCCGTCAGAGAATTTCGGGCTTGCGATCACGCTGATAAATCGTTTCTTGCCGTCTTTCCTGATGATTTCTACTTCATACCTGGAAGAGATGTTTTTTTCCCTTTCTTTTGTCTGTAGAAGTATCTTCTCATATTCTATTTTCGAGGTAAAATCGCTTAAATTCTTTCCTATGATTTCTTTGATTGTACAACCAAAAATTTTAGCAGCTTCTTTATTAGCAAAAGTAAAAGTTTCATTTTCATCAACGATGCTAATTCCTTCTTCTGTTGTTTCCACCAATGTTCTGAATTTTTCTTCACTTTCTTTGAGAGCTTTTTCTATTCGATTTTTATAAAAAGCCATTTCGATGGTTGCAATTAATTCTCTTTCCCTGAATGGTTTCAGCAAGTATCCAAAAGGTTCGGTTAATTTTGCTTGTTGAATTTTTTCATTATCAGCATAGGCAGTGATGAAGATAACGGGAATATTCAGTTTGCGGATATGTTTTGCAACATCGATACCATCGATATCATCTTCAAGCAGGATGTCCATTAAAACAAGATCAGGTTTTTTATTTTCTGATATCTTGATAGCTTTTTCACCGGAAGACACAACATCGATCACACTATAACCGTAATTACTAACAATCTTTTTTATATCTTCTGCTACAATTGTCTCATCTTCTACTATTAATATCTGCTTCTTTGACATCTTTCATTTTCCCTATATTTTATTTATGAAAAACATTGTTACAAGTAAAAAAAAAAATTACAATTTCTGTCAAGTGATACTTATTATTTGAGATATATGTAACTAAGAAGGAATTGAAAAAATAATTATCAGATTAGTTTCCAACAGTTAAATTCTTCATCGAGGATTAGAAGGCTATTATTCATTTCTTTGCGCAATCTTTCTTGCTGGAAATCATCGAGAGTAACTCCATCATCATTAAAAATATTGCTGCTGACTACAGGTATTTCATTTTGTTTCAGGTTAGATTGAGATATAATATCCTTTGCAGTAAGCAGTCCTGTTACCGTAACAGACTCTCCGAAGAAATTGTTCTTGATCTTGATGGTTCGGACTTTTCCTGGAAGTATATTATTGATCTCTCTGATAATTCCGGAAATGAAATCAAATGCAAGTGAACCGGTAATAAAAACCAGGTTGTTATCTAAGCTTTTTATCTCTTTCAGGAATTTTTCTTTATTCGTTTTCCAGTTTTCACTGAACATTCGAAGCATTCCTATACCATTCTCGAGTTGGGGATAATCATTGTAGAATGTATCTGCCGGAATATCTTTTCCTGCCAGAAGATATATTTCATCCGAACAATAAGTTCGAGGGTATTTTGCAGAAATTTCTAAAAGTTCTTTTGCCAGTTTGGTATCTACTTTTGCGATCTTTGTCAGCGAGTTTCTGAATTTGGTCAATCCAACAGGCACGATCCCTACCGAAAGAACATTCAGGTTGGGTGAAGTGAGATGTTTTAAAGTACTGACAAGTTCTTTGTCATCGTTCCATCCGGGGATGATCACTATCTGAGTGTGAAGATATATTCCATTTTCTGAAAGGAATTTTAATCTTTTCAAGATATTAAGAGCTTGTGTGTTGCGGAGCATTTTTTTATGGAGATCAGGATTCGTTGTGTGAACCGAGATATAAAGAGGACTTAATTTTTGTTCGATTATCCGCTTTAAATCGTTCATTGAGAGGTTTGTTAAAGTGATAAAATTTCCAAAAGCAAAAGATAGTCTGAAATCATCATCTTTAATATAAAGGCTTTTTCTAAAACCAGATGGCATTTGATCTACAAAACAGAAAACACAATCGTTTACACAAATTCGGCATTTATGAGTTTCTGGTTCGATTCCAATTGGAATATTCCAATCCTGTTGAATAACAGTATGTTTGAATTCGCCTATTTGATTTTGAAAATTTATAGAAAGGGTCTCATCTGCCGAATAAAATTGAAGATCCAGAAAATCTGATATGGGATGATCATTTATGGAAATGATCTTATCATTGGCTTGTAAACCTGCATTTTCTGCCAGGCTGTCCGGTTGTATTTTTGCGATCTTCAGCATCGACGATATTAGATGATTATTCGCTGCTGATGAAGGCAGATACGATCTTCATCGAAGGGATTTCTTTGATTATCAGGCTGAACGTCGAGGTGATAGGAACAGCCAGGATCATACCTACAGGTCCCCACACCCACAACCAGAATATCAGTGCAATCAGAACGAAAAGAGGGGAGAGCTTTAAGCCAGTACCCATCATTTTTGGCTCGACAAAATTTCCCATTATCATTTGTGTAGAGATCAAGGCGATGGAAATAGCAATAAGCTGCCAGCTAAATCCGTATTGTACAAAACAGATGATTATGGGAAAAGCAGAAGCAATGATCGAACCGAGATTTGGTATATAATTAAGGATAAATATCAGAAGTCCGGAAATAACAGCAAAGTCGATTCCCAGAACGGCAATGAAAAACATGCTGATAAGACCGGTAACAAGGCTTATGAAAGTTTTATTTACGATATAGGTTTTCACCGATTGTTCAATCTTTGTAACCACATTTGTAGAATGTTTCGCTTCATCTTTTGTTATAACCTTTTCGACCCGCTTAACCAACTTGGTTCGTTCTAGTACAATGAATATCATAAAGGCGACTGTGAGAAGCAGTTTAACAAGGAAGTCGATAAAAGTTCCCATTGTTCCCGATATTATCTTTGAGAGTGAAAACTTTTGGGCAAGTTCAAGCCAGTTGACCTTATTTTTCAGATAATCTGTAACTTGCTCTACCGGGATTTCTAACTGAATGATAAGCTCCTGGAACATTTCAGTGAACTGTTCCTCGTATTTCGGGAATTCTGTTACAAAAGAAGAAACACTTGTATAGACGACTGTTCCCATTAATGTGAATGTGACAAGTATGATTATCACCATCAAAAGGATCACTATTCCAACAGGTATTTTTTTGTTAAGCAGAAAACGGTTTAATGGCTGGAACAGGAAAGAAAGAAATATTGCAAAAGTTAAAGGAATGAATATGCCTTTTAGTTCTTTAAGAATAATAACAACAATTGCCAGGCTGATAACACCCAGAAATATTTTTATTGAATTGAGTTCTTTCATTTTTTTTCTCCCTATTATGTTGAAGGAATATGAAAAACAGGAATCATTTATGTCAATAACAAAAGCAGATTTATTTCAGGATCAATGTTTTGTTAAACTGTTTTTTCCCGTTTACTTCCAGATCGTAAACATAAATTCCGCTGGGTAAAGGAATGCCTTTTTTATCTTTTCCGTTCCACAAAATCGTATGAATTCCTTTATCGAACGTTTGGCTGGAAATCAATTCTTTTACAAGTTGACCTTTGCAATTGAAAACCAGAAGTTCTACTGATGAATTTTCGTTCAGAGAAAATTCGATCGTAGTTCCCGAATTTCCTCCTGTTCCCGGAATAAATGGATTAGGATAATTCAGAAGTGAACTTAAAGAATGTGCAGATTCGGTTCTGCCAATGTCGGTTGTTTGTACTCCAGAGCGATAGACGTAGCTTAAATCATAATTATACAAAGACATATTATAGCGGGAGATCACGAATATCCGTTCAACTCCAAGGTAGCCATAACAAAAACAGTAGTACCAGTATGATGAATTTCCATTATATTGAACCTGGGTTTGACCTGTTGAAATATCTCTGAGGAAAACAGAATAATTACCGCCTATATCTGTCTGATACAGAACTTCGATGTTATCATCATCATCGAAATCTCGAGCTGCACCATAAAGCCAGCTTACGTTGTTTTGATGAGTACCCAGATCGAAAGTAGCAACTTCTGTGAAATCCTCTTCATAGATCTTGAATTGATTGCCGACTTTTCCGATCAGCCATCTCTGGTTTGGAGCAGATTCAAATAATGCAGCCTGACCAGTAACTGTCATTTCCAATTGTTGAGCGAATGCAAAAGTGCTGCACAAAACCAGCATTACAACACATATTTTTTTCATATTCTATTATCCTCTATTTACTTAATTTCTTTATTCTTTCCAACCTTTCCGGTTCATTTATTTTGAGCCATTCATCTTTAGAAAGGTATTCATAAGCGAGTTTGAAATATTTTTTTGCTTCAGGTCGATTATTTTTTTTCAGATAGAGTTCTGCCAGTTCTTCAAAGACATAACCATCCTGTTCGAGCTGTTTTTCTTCAAATTCCTGAAGTAGTTCATTCTGGATATTCAAAGCTTCATCATATTTTTCCAAAGAACGCAGACATCTTCCCACTGTCCATTTAGCTATCTGTGTTGCCTGTTCGTTGTATTGACTTTTTCTCCACTCATATCCTTTTTGGAATAAATCCAGCGCTTTCTCATATTCTTTCAAATCGTGATAAGTCCAGCCAATATTGTGATAAAGGGCACCCACCCAGCCTTTTACTCTTTGGTCTTCCGTTCTTTCTGCTACTTCTAAGGCTTTAAGATTCCACTCAATCTGCTTTTCGGGCGGCTCGACAATTCCCATCATATGGGCAGCATCGATAGAATGGAAATCGAGATGGTTATCCACACCATAGTTCCAGGCTTCCAGAAATATCGTTATGGCTTTCTCAGTGTTGCCGGATGAATTATACACTCTTCCTCGTTCCAGCAAGCATCTTATTTTTGCCACTTTCAGATCAGCAGTGATCATACTATCAACCTGATCCAGGGTTTTATGAGCTTCTTCAAATTTACTTTGTATTCCCTGCGCTCTGGCGATTTGAGTTAAGAGTTCTGCATGATAACCTATATCATAAGTAAATTCCGGGGAATCTTTGAGCAAGGGCAGAATTTCTGCGAATTTTATTTCAGTAGAATCGGGATGCTGATAATCCCACATGGCATCAAAGTTGGGGAGTGGGTTAATGCCAGGTTGTTTCTCCGCCTGGCAGGAAATTATAAGTATAAGTAATAAAACATTAACAAAAGACTTCATTTTTCTACTCCTATCTAAGAATATTTTTCAAAAAATTTCACAATGCTTTCTTGATCTCTAATGTAAATACTATTGAAATCAAAGTGATGTAAACTCAATAATCTATTTCTAAAATAGGCTTTAGTCAATATATTATCAATGAAAACTGCAATGAATCTCTTAACTTCATCGTGAGAACTTATATTTTTATTTAAACACCAATTTCTTAAATTCATCCAACAGAATTTATTTAATAAGCAGATACCGAAGATGTTTTTTATTTTATGATTCAGATATTTTTTACCCAATTCTGAATCACTTAAATCATTGGGGCCATAACCATAAAATGCAAATATTCCATTTAATGGTTTAAAATTATGGATATAAAACTTGACTTTATTATCATCACTATTACAAATACTTTTCGTAAGAGAGTATAGTGTGGATTTCTCATTAAAATACATACTTTTATTTCTATTTGCAATACTTTCATTTAAGAAAGTAACTTTTTCATCAGTTTCTAATAACTCCTTGCTAGTTAATTTACTCTTTACTTCTATTGTAGCTAGAACACATTCAATAGGATACAATCCCAAATTTTGCTCTTTAATAAATGGAGGTAAAATTCTCTTATCATATATTATTAAATCAGTTTGTTTACTTTGTTCACCTTTTTGGTTTATTATGATTCCAGTACCAATATCAAATTGGAATGGTAAGAAAGGTTTGATAACATCCGAAATAAACAATTCTCGCAATTGTCCTTTTACAACGTTATGCTCAAGTTTTTTAATAGATTTAGATTTTTCTATCATTCCAGAAACTAATGAAGTTGAATAGTTTTGGATAATTGTCTGCTTCATATAATCTCCTACTATTAAATAAATTTTTTGTACCCATAAAAGGGTTGTTTTTAAAAATCAAAAATAGGTAAGCAAGACGACCGATATTTTCCAAGGTCTGTGAACCTCTAAGGAGTCTGTCGCTTGCTTAAAATTCGAATCGGT
>JAUVLE010000006.1 GCA_030595905.1 Candidatus Cloacimonadota bacterium
CCAGGGGTTTTGTATTTTTCCACTTATCAATCTCTTCAAGCCACTTTTTTCTTTTTTCGTTTAAATCACCCAGATCTTCCTTGTCTAAAAGCTTATTAAGTTGTCCAAGTGTTGTTTTACAGTCCCCGACAAAAAAAGAATTGCCGGCTGGGTGAATTTTGTTTCCTTCAACTTTTCTTCGGGACCTTCCTGCATGATCCGGAAGAGATTGGTATTATTTTTTTTATCAAAGTTTTTCAAGATCGTTTCAAGTGCCGGATCCCGGCTGATGAAATCCATCGACATTCCAATATATTGAGCACCTTGTCCGGGAAATAGAAAAGCTGTTTTTTTCATTTATATTACCTTAATACTTTATAATCTTATTAACAAACTACCAGAAGTTAAACCTGCACCAAACGAAGCCATTAGAACAAGGTCGCCACGTCGTATCTTTCCACTTTTTATTGCTTCGTCCAGAGCCATCGGAACGGTTGCAGCAGAAGTATTTGCATATTTTTCGATATTTACGATAACTTTATTTTCATCGATCTTCAGTTTCTTTCCCAAAGATTGGATAATGCGCATATTTGCCTGATGTGTTATCAGCCAATCAATAGATTGAACATCCAGTTTATTTCTCTTTAAAACGATTTCGCAGGCATTGAACATCGATCTTACTGCAAGTTTGAAAATTTTATTTCCTTCCATATATACCGTATGAAGATTCTTTTCTACTGATTCTTTGGAAGCAGGCATTCTGGAACCGCCGGCTTGCTGGATAAGGAGATCATAATGAGTTCCGTCTGCAGAAATTTCCGTATCGATAATTTTAGAGATGTCTTTTGTCTCTGCACGGGAAATGATGGTTGCTCCGGCTCCATCACCAAAAAGAACGCATGTATTTCTATCTTTATAATTTGTTATTTTAGTAAGAGTTTCCACACCAACAACAAGAATATTTTTAGCTATTCCGTTTTCGATGTATTGTTTGGCAACATTTGCTGCATAGATCCATCCAGTACATCCGGCAGAAATATCAAAAGCAGGGAAGTTCTTTAATCCCAGTTTCTTCTGCAGGATACAAGCTGTAGAAGGAAAAGCATGATCGCTGGTAATCGTACCCACGATTATCATATCGATATCTTTTGGTTTCAGATGAGCAGATTGCAGAGCTTTTAGTGAAGCTTCATACGCAAGGTCGGATACTGCCTGGTCTTCTGAAGCGATCCTTCGTTCAGACATTCCTGTGCGTGTTCGGATCCATTCGTCGGATGTATCGACGATTTTTTCCATATCAAAATTATTAAGTATTTTATCTGGTACATACATACCTGTTCCAGAGATTTTTGCATTATATTTTGCAATCATAATAACCCCTCATAATATTCTTTTGTATGTTCCACAAAACCGGATCTTGCAATTTTAACTGCGAACTTAACAGCATTTTTTATAGTTTTTGCATTCGATCTTCCATGTGAAACAACTGAAATTCCATTTAAACCTACAAGAAGTGCGCCGCCATATTCTGTATGATCTAATTTTCTCTTTAAATAAGCATAGACCGGGAAAGATAATAACGCTCCAAATTTTGCTATCCAGTCCTTTTGAATCTGTTCTTTCATTATTGAAAATATCGAGAAAGCAGCACCTTCAACTGTTTTTAACATAACATTTCCTACAAAACCATCACATACGACAACATCAACAATTCCTTTTAAAAGGTCTTTTCCTTCAATATTTCCGACAAAATTTATATCCCTATTTTTTTCTAATTTCCGATATGCCGATTTTACAAGTTCATTACCTTTCGAACTTTCTTCACCAATATTCAAAAGTGCTACTTCCGGATTTTCATTGTTAAAGAAAAAACGGGAATATAAACTTCCAAGTTTGGCGAACTGTACAAGATTTTCTGGTGAACAATCTACATTTGCTCCAACATCGAGAATGATCTCAGGTTTTCTTTGAGTGGGAAATGTGGTTGCAATTGCCGGACGAAGGATATTTTTTACTCTTCCATAGCTAAATAGCGAAGCAGCCATCACTGCACCTGTATTGCCTGCGCTCACAACGCCATCTGCTTTTCCTTCTTTGTGTAATTGAATCGCTTTGACGAGTGAAGAATCTTTTTTCTGTTTAACAACAGATGCTGGAGCATCTTTCATAGAGATGATCTCTGAAGCATGAACCACTTCTATACGGTTTTTATTATAATAATATTTTTCGAGTTCCTTTAACAGGATTTCTTTCCTGCCTACAAGAAAAACTTTTTCACAAAGCTCCTCTTTAATTGCAAGAATAGCACCTTCTACTTCCGGAGAAGGTGCATTATCACTGCCAAATGCATCAATAGCAAACTGCATTTATTAATCTCCACGTTTTTTAACGTCGAGAATTACTCCTTGATCTCTACGATCTTTTTCCCGTTATAATAACCACATTTTGAACAGATATTATGGGGTCTGCAGGGTTCACCACAGTTAGAACAAGTAGCAATTGCCGGAGCTGAAGCCTTATAATGAGTTCTTCTTTTATCTCTTCTAGATTTTGAGACTTTTCTTTTTGGTACAGCCATTTTATTATCCTCTTTTTATAATTTCTTTATTATTAAAAATTACATCATATAATATAATTTAGAATCCAAACTATTTTTTACTATTTTATGTGTCAAGATTTTTGGATATACGCAGATCTATCAATAATTACTTATAATTTTTATTATCAAATCTTGTTTTTCAACTTCTTTTTCTGAGAAATAATAACTTTCAAGTATTTTTTTTGCAGCTTCTTTTCCAGACTGTTTATTATCACAGAATATTGTTCCGATAGGTTGTCTCTTCTCGATATAGTCTCCTATCTTTTTGGGAAGATAAGCACCGGCAGAGTAATTCAACAGCGAATCTAAAGCTTTCCTTCCAGCACCAATATCTATAAGAGCATAGCCGATATTTTGAGAATCGATAAAATCTATCCAGCCGCATGAATTTGAAATGACAGGGATTTCGAATTTTGCTTTTGGTAAAAGAGAAAGATCCTCACATACTTCAGGATTACCACCTTGAGCTTTGATAAAACTTTTAAACAAATCTAATGCTTTTCCACTTTTTAATGAATTTTCTATCATTATCTCTGCTTCTTCCGTATTGGAAGCTATCCCTGAAAGCAATAACATTTGAACTGCCAGGGTCTTTGTAAGCACATGAATATCAGGAATATTTTCTCCCTTAAGATACTTGATGCATTCTTTGATCTCAAGTGCATTCCCGATCAATTCACCGAGAGGGGAATTCATATTAGAATAAACCACAGAAACTTTCTGACCGAATTTTTCTCCGGTTTTTATCAGCAATTCTGCAAGTTTATCTGCCTTTTCAATGTCCTTTATAAAAGCTCCGCTTCCCACTTTCAGGTCTATCACCAGATTTTGTGCACCTTCTGCGATCTTTTTGCTCATAATACTTGCTGTGATCAAAGGTAAACTGTCCACAGTGCCGCTTACATCTCTTAATGCGTATATTCTTTTATCTGCAGGAACGAGTTTTTCAGATTGACCGATTATGCCAAATCCAATCTTTTTTACTAATTCTTTTAATTTTTCTTCAGAAAAATTGGTTCTGAAACCCGGAATAGATTCGAGTTTATCCAACGTTCCACCGGTATGACCAAGTCCTCTTCCGGATATCATCGGGATTTTGCATCCGCAGGCGGCAACAATGGGAGCAAGTACAATACTGATCTTATCTCCCACACCACCGGTTGAGTGTTTATCGATGGTTTTGTAATTTAACGGGAAATTGATCTTATTGCCGGAGTCGATGTATATTTCGGTTAAAGATTGGATCTCGTCGATTTCCATTCCGCTAAAAAAGATAGCCATCAAAAGAGCAGACATTTGATATTCCGGTATTTTACCGGCAAGATAGGAATGGATAAAAAATTTCAATTCTTCTTTTATAAGCTGTTTGCCGTTTCTTTTTTTTATTATTATTTCTACAGGATTATATTTCATTTTTTCTCCAACTTTAAAATGGATTACATATTATTATCTTATATATTTATTTTAGCAAGATACATTTCCTTACAGCTTTTTCTTCTCCATTCACTTTCAATTTATAAAAATAAATTCCTGAACTGACAGATTGGTTATTTTCATCCGTTCCATCCCAAGTAATTGAAGATTGATTACCGTGTCCGGCTTTTGACGGATTGAAAATTGAATATTGCCGGATTTTCTGACCTTTTAGATTATAAATTACTATTTCGGTGTCCTCGGTGTTTTCGGTGTTTAATGAGAAAGAAATCGTTGTGGCAGGGCTGCGTCCGGCTCCGGCAACTGACGGATTGAACGGATTCGGGTAATTAGATAATTGAGTATTTAATATTGAAGATTGAATATTATCTAAAACAGATACTGAATCCTGCCATTCATAAGCTCCCATATCGATTGTTTCACCATAAATACGTGGATTACCTGCAAGATCAAATTCCGGTAATTCAATTCCTGGTGGTAAATCTAATGTGCCGGCATCGATGCAGGGAGAGTTTTCTAAAAGAGCGAATGGATAAATTCCTAAACTGTCAAACATTGGATTTTCATCCAGGTTACCTTCCAGCCAGTTGATTTCACCAGGTAAATAATAATGTACATTATTATTTCCACCTTCAATCAAGGAGTGTGAAATATTTACTTCTTCATTGTTCCAGATAATAAAAGAATGACCGTCATTATTATATAAGATACTATTGTAAATATTCAACTCAGCATTTAATACAGAAATTACGCAACCTGTACTATAATCTAGTGTATTGTCTCCGAATGTACAGTTTACAACATCTGTAATTAAATTGTCACCTATATATAAACCTGCCGCTCCACCCATACCGGTTTGAGGATTATAGAAATTATCATGGTTTCCACTAATTTCACAATTAATAAGTTTAGCATTATAATTTCCTGGAATATTAAAATGACCATGTAAGCTCATTCCACCGCCACTTCCTTCATCATATCCAGGAATATTATTTTTGATTAAGGAATTATGTATTTCAACATTTAAAACAGGATTTTGATTTTGATAATTTGCTATTAATGATATTGCATCACCACCTGAGTTATTTTTTACGATAACATTATCTAAATTTAAATCTGCTTGATAGTATATATCTATTGCTCCCGCTGAAGATACTGGTAATTCGTTACCATTCTTTAAAGTAAGATTATGAAGAGTTAAAGAAACATAAATATTCTCTTGAGAAAAAAATCTAAAAAAGGGAGTTTGCTCTTCGGCATCAAGAATGATTTCTTCGGGGGAAGTTCCCACATAATTTACACCTTGCTTAATATTAAGTGGAAATTTTTGATTATTCAATGATGGTGAATATATTCCCGGAGCAAGATAAATAGTATGGGGATTTTCATCATTTCTTTTTATTAATGTTTGTGCCCAGCTAATCGTTTTTAATGGTTCTTCAGATGTTAAACCACTATTATTATCATCACCAACGGATGAAACATATAAATCCTGATCAATTTGTTCAATTTTTGAATGCAAACCATAAAAAGTGTATTTATGTGATGGATTAATATAATAATAATCAGGCTCCGAGACCGTAAGAGTATCAACAAATATAATTAAAGGTGGTACTACTTCAGTTATACTTATATCAGAACCAGTGCTTGAATAATTGAAGTAAATGTTATTTAAATTGATTTCACTAAATTGAACAACTGTATCATTCCCATAGATGCTTATACCACCTCCAAATCGAACTCCCCAATTGTATGAAATAATATTGTTTTCAAATATTATATTAGTATGATTTATAAATAAACCACCTCCTGAATATGCTTTGTTGTTTTTAATTTTGCAATTGCTAATAAAAGCATTAAGAACATATCGTATATAAACGCCACCTCCATATTGTCCTTGTGTATTTCCTTCAAAAGCTAACCCATTCTGAATAGTAAATCCAATAAGTGAAGCATTCTCGCAATCATTAATTGTAATACACCTGAACTGCTGGTTTCCATCTATAATTGTTTGATCAATGAGAGAATCTGCTGGAGTAATAAGATAGAGCGAAGCAACCGTTAGCGATTTTTCCAGGTAATCGATGTTTTCATAATATGTCCCAGGATAAACGAGAATGGTATCGTAATCGGTTGCTGCAATTATACCTTCCTGGATAGTGTTGAAATTGCCGGTGCCGTCTTGTTTGATGTGCCAGATAGTAGCATTTAGCAACGACCCCGGTATGCACCATGGCAGGCAAAACAAACAAAACAGATATAATAAATAAAATTTAATTTTCATAGTTTCCTCAATATAATGTAACCACCCGCCTTCATCCTGAATATTTTCGCGATTTCGGCGTGACAGGCGAATTAACACTAATTAGCACGAATAATAAGATAAATCTTAATTTCATAATATTTCCTTTACTTCAATTCCGAATGGGCAACTGCACTTCGGAATGTTACTTTTTTAAACAATCGGAAGTCCTGCGGACATTCAGATGTTTCTCATAATTTCAACTTTCTGTCATACCCGACACGCCTGCCAAGCCGTAGTTTTGCGAAGGCTGGATCGGGTATCCATTCTAAGTCATAGATTCCCGTTTTCACGGGAATGAGAATGTTTTCTTCATTCTTGTCATCCTCAGCTTGACTGGGGATCTCAGATTCCCACTTTCGTGGGAATGACTTTGAAATCCTTGCGAAGGTCGAGAATCAAAGAAAGTTTCACAACCTCCACAAGGTTTATAAGTTCTCACAACGGCGTCTTATGTTCCCTCTCTTAAAGTGAAACGGGAAAGAGAGGGACAGCAGGGTGAGTTATTTCAAAAGCAGCATTTTGCGAGTTAGTTCTTTTTTGCCTGTTTTAAGTTTGTAGAAATAAATTCCCGATGATACCGGTTTATCATTCTCATCTTTTCCATCCCAGGTTACCGAGTAGTGGGAAAGCGACTCCGTCGCTTTTGTATCAACACGGTTGATACACTCCAAAGTTTTTATTCTCTGACCTTTGATGTTGTAAATTTCTACCTTTGCGTTCTTTGCGTCATTTGCGGTGAGATTAAAAGAAATTGTTGTTGCAGGACTGCGACCGGCTCCGGCAACTGCCGGATTGAATGGGTTGGGATAATTTCCGTGAAGTATTGGTTTGGTTATGATGTTTTCAGGTTCTTCCTGTTCTCCAAGTTTTATCGCATAATAACCCTGTCTTCCGGAAATTATAATAGAAGATTCAAATTCACCTGTCATCTGATTTAAAACAAAATAATCCTTTACCGGAGTTGGGATTCCTCTTCCGGTTACAACCTCGAAACTGAACGGAACAGGGTCACGATTTGCATTATCGGAATAGACAAGGATTTGAGCACAAGAATCTTCTACAACCACTGCTCCCACACATTCATCTTCTTCAAAAACTCCGATTTCTGTTATATCCGGTGGAATATTAACAACATCTATAGCTTCATAATCTGCTTTTTCGGTATAAGAAAATGATTGAGATTCTTCTTTACCACGTGGTTCTTCTACATCACCGGAATTATACCAATGAAAATCATTTACATCATTATACATCTGCACAATATACATCTTACCGTATTCCATTGTTTTACCTCTGGTGGAATTTGCGGGAACTTGCGGATCTCCCATACCACGATTATTGTTCAATCGATCATAATACCAATCTTCTGCCCACACTTTGTTCACATCAACCCAAAAATTACCAAAGGCATCTTCAATATTCCGGTATTGTGGTAAGTAATAACCAAGCCAATAGTTTTCCAGTTCTGTCATATCAAGTTCATAATACTCTAAACGTTCACCATCTACTATCAGAGTTGTCGAGTTAGCTCCTTCATCAACTTCTATCTTGTATCCTTCATGACGGAAGAGCATGTTGTAGAAAAGATGATCAGCGAAGCTCTCCTCAACGTACTGAATATTCATTTCCTCAAGTCTTTTCCCATCGATTCTGAAAAAACCGGTTATAGTTGGATCACCTTGATAAGTATCTTGCAGTAACCCCTGATCACCATTTTCATAATAAGCCTGTTCATACATCTCACCAATTAATGGAGGATAGGTTCCTGAATAAGTTTCTTGGCAAGATAGGTATGGAAATGAAACCCACTGAATACCGGGGGAAAAGTGTTTGATATCCTTTGTAAAACATTCAATTATGAAATCACCTGTTTGTGCATTATCCAAAGCTGATTCGAATGTGGAATATTGCTGACCTGGTCCAACATATAAATTTGTAGAGTTTAAAATTGATGAGAAAAAATAAAAACTTAGAATAAGTAACAATATTTTCTCTCTTCTTTTCATATTTATCTCTTTTTAAAAAAACAAAAATAATGAATTAGCTGTCAATTGTTTTCTCAGTTTACCAGTAATATAGATTCCCACTTTCGTGGGAATGACAGGAAAAACAGGGAAACTATAAAAAAAATGCCCGATTATCATCGGACACTAAAGTGATTTTAAACTCAATTTTTATTCATCCTTCTTAAGCTGTTTTTACTTATTATCTTCTTACCACCAGAATTGTTTATCATTATGATATGTAAATATTCTTTCTTCTTTTTTTGAACCACTTTTTACAAGCCAGTACAGGCAATTTTCCGGAACATTTCTAAAAACCAGAGGATCACCTTTTGCTGTTTTTACACCGAGAGATTTCCAATCGTTTTCCCAGTAGAAAAGTTCATATTTACAGCCTTCATCCAGGAAAACATTTGTTTCATGTCTTGATGATTTTTCAATATTCCTTTTTTTAACAGAGATGAGTTTTACAAATTCAAAAACTCCGTCTTCCTCTAAAGTTCTTATTGTTTTATCTCTTCTTAATATAAAAGGTTTACCTGCAGGAATAAGTTCCTCGTTTACATAGAACATAGGAAGATAAGCTAAATTAACACCCATTTCTGTGAAAGTTACGGAATTACTGTTTATTTTTCCCCAATGAATCGCTTTCCATTCACCGGAATTAAAAACACATAAATAGGCAAAATGAACACCATCGGGTATTTCATTCTTAAGTTTCAGAGTTACATCGGAAACACTTGTATATTCGCGCGTTACATCGATATAGCATTTGCCGCTTAACCATGTTGGTGCTTTTTCTTCATTTTCCAATTTGAAAGCCAGGTTATCAGTTTGCTTGGAATAAGTTTTTCGATAGACTTTTGCCATTCGCTTGCGTAGAGAATAATTACCCGGATTTTCTTCACATCCCATAAAAGGAATAATTTTTCCATCCGGAGTTATTACTACATTCCAGGCATGATTATTACCTGCATCTGCCCAGTGGGGTGTATAATCGCTGGTAACGGCAATGCCATTTGCACGCATTGCATAGATCGCAAGGTTTGTCATATCTTCACATCTTCCCACCTTATTCATCAACATCGAGAAAAGACCCTGATCTGTTGGCTGGCAATAAAACCTCGAATCAAATTTAAACCAGCTTTTCAGGTCACTATTAATTAAACGAGCGGCTTCCACAGGATCATTAACGTTATTCATTTCCGATTTGATATGCTTGTATTCGTTCATAAAATATCCACGCCATGATTCTATGGGTTCATTGCTTCCACGATAAGGTAGAATATACTCTTTGAAAATCTCATAAGAATAGTTTTTTGCCCATGGTTTTTCTTTCCATACTTCATACGCAAGTTCCACATTTTCTATAAGCATTTCACCGGAGATAGTCTCGACGTCCTCTACTTTTTCTTTTCTTTTCCAGTTCAATTCGCCTTTTATTGCTTCCAGCGAATCCATGGCAGCTATCATAGAATCATAATTCTTATAAGTCAGAACATCCCATTCGATCTCATTACCTTCGGAATCATAAAGAGCATGTAGTATAAAAGAGTGTTCGGTGATATTTTTTAGAATGAAATTAGAAGCATTCTGTTGAAGTGAATCTCCTGTTTGTTTAAAATATTTAATGGCATATTTTATTTGAGCTTTATTTTTTTTCGAACTTTTAATAGCATCTTTTATATCATTTGCATACATTATTGATGTACTTAAGCAAAAGATTAAAAATAATAATAGCGAGAATATCGAAGATCTTCTCATTGCATCCTCCTAACGCTTCTTGTGTTTTATTTCATTTATAAATCTATTTAATTGTCCTTTAGCTTGCCAATGCCAGAATCTTTTCCCATCGACAAATCGAACATTTTTTATTTCACATTTATTTATCAAGGAAGTATTTTTTTTTGTATATGTTAAGTCAATAACTTTTCGTGAAATTTTTAAATTTGTTGTTTTCAGGAAATTTTCATCACTCATTCCAAGTGGTGTACAGTTAATAATTACATCATATTTAACCTTTTCAGAAATTAC
This sequence comes from Candidatus Cloacimonadota bacterium, assembly GCA_030595905.1. GTDB lineage: Bacteria > Cloacimonadota > Cloacimonadia > Cloacimonadales > TCS61 > JACNIV01. The sequence goes on from JAUVLE010000006.1 coordinate 10,355, forward strand.
TATTGGAATAAATTTTCTTGAATATTTGAGGCTGAGTTTTTTAGCGGAATTGCTGTTTCGGCTCATAATAAAGACATTTGTAAATTTGTTTAAACTTATTAGTGCAGTTTCTGCGGTAGCTCCACTTCCAAAGATCAGGATAGTATCTTTCTTTTTGATCCCTGTATATTCTATCGATTTCTTGAAAGCTGTGAAATCCGTATTATATACTTCATTTGTTTCCGGTAAGTATAAATTGATTATAGGTAGTTTCTTTGTTCCTTTATTGAATTTATCGATTTTTTTTTTGAAAGGCATAGTTATGGAAAACCCATAAAAATTATCTTTAAAATCGCAGTTTTTCAGGAAGTTCAGGAAGTCATCGAGGTCATTTACTACAAACGGTAGATAAACAGCGTCGATATTATGAGAGCGAAAATATCGATTATAATATGTTAATCCCAGAGAGTCAACGACCTGTTCACCGCCGATGATCCCACCTACGTATGTTTTTCGGGTGATGTTGGAGAGATTGAATTTATCCATTTCGTTTTCTGTAAGCTGGTCTTTTGCGGTTTGATATTCATTCATCCCAATATAAGTGCCTTCTGCGCCGAGATGACCGTATATGATCCTTGTGATTTTTCCAAGCTTTCCCATTCCGGCAAAAAGAACGGGTTTTTTTGATTCTTTGATCAGGTTTGATATGCGGATAACATCTGAATATCCGGAGATGTTTAATGCGATCTTCAGGAATTTGGATGGAATAGAATTGGATGTTTTAATGATGTTAAGAATTTTTTTTTCATCAATATTTTCTGCATTGTCATGGTAGGAAAGTATTAAATTATTGGAAGGAAGGACATTTTTTTTATAAAGTAAAATTTCACAATCTACAAGACAGTTATATTTATCGATCATTTTTTTATAATATGAGAGCTTCTCATCGAACTCGATCCGGTTAATTCCACCTTCCGAAATATCACGGATAGTGATGATGGTTTTAGGATCGATGCATTCTTGCGGAAATGCACGAAAGTCTCTGAAATAATCTAATCTGAATTCCTTCCAGTTGCTTTTAGAATTCTGTTTTTTTACAAATTCGGTGTCTATGAACGGGATAGACAAGATCAAGATTGGATATTCTTGCTTTCTTTGAGGATTATCTTCCATATCTCTTTAATAAATTCTTCGCTTATTTCAAGTGATTTTGCTTTTTTTATTAAATTTTTCAAAAGTTTTTTTTCACGGATATTATCTTCTACTTTTATTTGATTTTCTTTTTTATATTTTTTTATCAATTCAGAAATATCATTTCTGCGTTTCAGAGCAATTAAGATGTCTTCATCGATCTTATCTACTGCTTCCCGATAGTCTGTTAAATCTAATTCGTTACTGCTGATAAGTTTCTGATAACTCACAGCATCTGCCAGAACCAGTTTTATCATGGCTTTTGCAACCGGAAGTATTCTGGGGACTATACAAGTGTCGTGTCTGCCGCCACTTTTGAAAGCAACTTCCTTTCCATCTTTTGAGATGGTTTTCTGGGTAATATTGATCGAGGAAGTAGGTTTAACTGCAAAGCGGAAAATAATGTTTTGCCCCGTGCTTATTCCTCCCAATATTCCTCCCGAGTGATTGCTCTTAAATCCCGATGAATCCATCTGATCATTTGCCTGATCTCCTTTTAACGCTGCAAAAACAAATCCATCTCCAAATTCAATTCCTTTCACAGAACCGATCGAAAGAATTGCCTTTGCAAGATTAGCGTCAAGTTTTTCAAAAACAGGGTCTCCCAAACCGGATGAGATATTCTCTATTTTTACCTCCACTATTCCGCCGATGGAATTGCCTGCTTTTTTTATTTCCGTAAGATATTTTGTTAGTTCATTGTAATTGCTTCTATCAAACCAGTTGAGATCATTACGGAAATCGGGATCAATTTCTTTTACATGGAATCTTCCGATCTGAACAGGATAAACATTAATTCTTATATTTTTCAGCAGGTCATCGACCAATCCGGAAGCAGCGATCCTGGAGATGGTTTCTCTGCCGGAAGCTCTCCCTCCACCGCGATGATCGTATATCTTGAATTTGTTGTAATATGTAAAATCTGCATGACCGGGCCGGAAAATATCTTTCAGATGTTCATAGTCTTTTGAGTTTGCATCTCTATTATAAACAACAAGGCATATCGGCATACCGGTTGTTTTTCCTTCAAAAATGCCGGAAAGTATCACGATTTTATCTTCTTCTTTTCTGGTTGTAGAAATAAATGTTTTACCTGGTTTGCGAGCATCGAGTTCTTCCTGGATTTTATTCAGAGGAAATACAATGCCCGGTTTCACATCTTCGATCACGATCCCTATTGCTGTACCGTGGCTTTCACCAAAAGATGTGAATCCCATAAATCTTCCATAACTGTTAGATTTCATACACTTGCCCTCTATTTTTGATATATCGGAAAAATTCAGTTTAAGTTTAAAATCGAATTATGTGTGTCAATCATTTTTAGCTTTGTTAAAAGATAAATTGACAACTTGAAGCGGAATTTTTCTCATAGACCCACAGATATTTTGGGAGGAAAAATGAATTTTATAGTGCTTACGGCTGCTGGTGACTTATCATCAAAAACCAATTTACTTTCGATCGCAACAAAGGGAGGATTTCTGATGATCGTGCTTTTGCTCATCTCGATTATTGCGATCACTATCATAATCGAAAGATTGATCAAATTAAAAAAATCCAGAAAAGATGAATATGAGTTCCTCACGGTGGTGCAGAAATATCTTAATAATAATCAATATGAACGCATTACTCAAGTTTGCGAAGATCAGAAGAACAGTCCTATATCAACAGTTATTTTCAAAGTGATGGAGAATCGTAAAAGACCTGTTCCTGATATAAAGGAAATCGCCGAACTTGCATTAAGTAAAGAAGTTTACCAACTGGAAAAAAATCTGGGAGTTCTCGCTACCTTTGCCGCAGTTGCTCCTCTTATCGGATTTTTGGGAACAGTTACCGGAATGGTCAAAGTTTTTATGAGAATAGGTGAGACCGGCGGAGGAGTGGATATCAGTCTTCTGGCAAATGGTATCTGGGAAGCACTTGTTACTACGATCGGCGGGCTTACAGTAGGAATTATTTCCATCCTGTTCTATAACTATCTTGTAGGAAAAGTGGAAGATATAGCTCTGGAACTGGAAGAAAAAACTAATGAGTTTATTTTTAATATCGGGAGAATCCGGGATGAAAATTAATTTGAGGAAAAAGAGAATATCGACTACTGCCATAATTTCCTTTACCGACGTTATCTTTTTACTTATTATATTCCTTTTGATCTCCTCAAATTTTTTAACCCATTCGGGTATAAAAGTAAATCTGCCCGGAGCAAGTACTCAACAGAACGAGTTTAACAGGAATATCAGCCTTACGCTTACAATTAATGATGAAGTTTATATAAATAACGAACTGGTAAGCTGGGAAGAATTACCTGAAGTTTTAAACAGAAAACTTATCGATGATCCCGAGCAGGTGGTAGTAGTTAGAGCAGATGAAGATGTAACTTTGAAAAAAATAGTAAAACTTCTTGACATTGCCAGGCTTTCCGGCACGAACAGGTTTTTTATTGCTACGGAAATCCAGAATATTAAAGAAGATGAATGACAGAAAACTTGCTTTAATGGGATCGATATTATTTCATTTGATCCTGGTAGTAGCAGCATATCTCATAAATTACATTATACTACCGCCAAGCGTCTTTAAGACTATCGAAGTCGTTGAATTCGGTTTTTATGAATCTGCTAATAATGAAAGATTCATCTCTCCTCTATCACAAACATCAAGTTATTTAGATTCGCATACACCCGGTAGAATGTCCAGCTTGATCCCCAAAAAAGTAAAACTTCCAAAAATTTTTTCAGAATCGGATGATGAACCTGTTTATATCCCAAAATATGAAAGAACAGCTTTTAATGCTCTGGATATGGATAAAAAGATCGGTAACACAAGTGAAAAACTTAAGAGTAAAATAGAGGAAGAAATATTTACGGAAAATGATGTTTCTTCTGATGATAATCCTGTTATTTCTACGAACGATGATTATCTTAAATCTTTAACTAACAGGCTTCATGGTGAAAGCGGATCAGATTCTCCCTATATTCTCGAGGGTGAAATAACCAATAGAAGCATCGTCAATAAAGTGATTCCCCAATATCCGGCAGATTTGCAGAGAACAGTTAAAGTTAAAATTAAATTTGATGTGCTTAAAGATGGGACGGTGAGTAATATAATTATTATTAAAAAAGCTGATCCTGTTTTTGACAAGTTAAGTCTGGATGCTATTCAGAGATGGAAATTCAACTCGATTCCTCAGGATATTATCCAGAAAGGCAGTATTACATTTATTTATGAATTAAGGTGATCTATGAATAGAATACTAAAGATTAATACTATAGAAGATGCAAAAAACGAATTTGAGAAGATCAATGTCTCGTCACAAGGTGTAGATGTAATGGCACCGAAAGCTCTGGGTCTGTCCATCAAACTTACTGGCGTTCAAAACGGAGCTGCTAATATCCTGAAACAGGAAATGCTCTCTATCGGAGGAGATGCTGCAGTGGCAAAAGGAGTTGTGAATGGATATGAAAAGATCAGTGATGTGATATTGCTGGGGAATGCAGACAAAATTAAAAAATTGATCGAGAAACTGGAACAACAAAACACTTTTGGTCTTCTTCAGATAAAAAGAGACTTGGAAAAAATGTTGGAACAGATGCTGGAGCAATCACCAAAAGAAATAAGCTGCAATGGAAAGATCATTAAATTAGATAAAATAAAGATCGTTGGAATTTTAAATTTAACGCCGGACAGTTTTTCTGACGGAAATAAATTTAAGGATTCAAAGGCAGCTATTGATCATGCATTAAAAATGATAGATGATGGTGCGGACTTCATCGACATTGGAGGTGAATCTACCCGTCCGGGGGCTGGGAAGATAGATATTCAAACAGAATTAAAAAGGGTGATACCGGTAATCGAGGGACTAAAACAGAAAGCGGATACTCCCATATCTATCGATACTTACAAAGCTGAGGTAGCAGAAAAAGCAATTGAATCCGGAGCATCCATACTTAACGATATTAGTGCATTAAGGTTTGATGAGAATATGATAAATATTTTAAATAAATATCCCGAAGTTCCAGTTATACTTATGCACATGCAGGGCACTCCTACAAATATGCAGGAATTACCTTTTTATGAAGATACTATCGAAGAGATCATGCAATTTTTTAAAGGAAGGATAGATTATTGTGTTTTAAATGGAGTGAACAGGAAGAGAATAATAATCGATCCCGGAATTGGTTTTGGAAAAAGACATATAGATAATCTACTGATACTCAAAAAACTATCTGAATTTAAAAGTTTTGATCTACCCGTTCTGTTGGGAGCTTCCAGGAAAAGTTTTATTGGTGTAATCTACAAGTCGAAACCTGTAGATAGATTGGAAGGAAGTCTTGCTTCTACCGCTCTGGCATTCCAGAACAACATAGAATTGATCCGTGTTCATGATGTAAAAGAGCATAAAAATTTATTGAAAACATTGGAAGCAGTAGGTAATATTATATGAATATCTTTATTCCCAGGTTCACCGATGTAATTGATATTTTAATCGTAGCCTTTATTTTATACAGGATAATTATTCTGTTAAAAAAAACAGGTGGATACCAGATATTAATAGGTCTTGTTGTAGTTGTTTTGATATACTTCACTGCTATGATCTTTAATTTGAGTATGATGTCTTCTTTGCTCAGTTCACTGAAACAGTACTGGATAATAGTATTTATAATATTGTTCCAGCAGGAGATCAGAAATCTTTTTTCCAGATTAACACAGAGTCACGATTTAAGATCACTCTTCGGAGATACAAAAAAGTCTGCTTATACTCCTCTATTGAATGCTGTTTCTATAATGTCTTTCAGAAAGATCGGAGCTCTTATTGTTATTGAGAACAGAAGAAAATTAAGTGACCTGATAAAAACAGGTGAACTTATCGATGCTCAGATATCATTAAAACTAATTCTTACGATATTCAATAATAAAACGATTCTTCACGATGGAGCCGTCATCATCAGGAATAACAGGATATACGCCGTGAAAGTGGTTTTACCTCTTTCGGAAAATGTAGAATATGCACAGAAATTTGGTACGCGCCATCTGGCAGCAGTGGGAATAACAGAAGGAACCGATGCTTTTTCTATTATTGTTTCGGAGGAAACAGGGAAAATATCGGTAGCCAAAAATGGTGAAATATTCACCGATCTTACAATAGATGAACTTTCCCAGAGAATTAAGGATGAAACTTTATAACAGACCTTTCCTGATAGCTGTCACAGGCGGTATCGCTTCCGGGAAAACACTGGTCTCCAAATGGTTTGAAAAAAAAGGTTTCAAAGTTTATTATTCAGATAAAATAGGACATCATTTCTTAGATGATAAAGAAGTTATCCTAAAGCTTATAAAAAGATTCGGAAATAAAATTTTATCAAACGAAAAGATCGATCGCAAAAAACTGGGAAATATGGTTTTCAATTCGAAAGAAGACCTTTTTTTTCTGAACAGACTTCTGCATCCAAAGATACGAAGAGAAACCTGCAGTATAATCGAGCAGAGTGATGAAGATTACCTGATATTTGAGATTCCACTGCTTTTTGAAAACAGGATAGAGAAAGCATTCGACCTAACGATAAACATTTCAACAGATAAAAAAAAACAGGTAGAAAGATTAAAAAAAGATAATAGATTCCTGCCCGAAGAGATCGAACAGCGTATTAAAACCCAGATGCCGGATTACGACAAACAGAAACTTGCTGATATTAATATTAAAAATAATGGTTCTATCAACGATTTGTATTCCAAACTGGAAAACCTGCTTCCGATCATTAGAAAATTGAATTATAAAGAAGTAGTGGAATTGATTTAAAATTTAGACCTTCTCAAGTCTTCATTGCCGGTTCAATTATGCTAATGGAATGGGAGAGAAAAAATAATAAGAGATGAAAAAATGTTTTCAAGAAAAAATATAATAGTGATTTCCATTATGGCAATATTTGTAATGGGTGCTGTTGCTTTGAATGCAGCATATTATTATGTTCATGTTACATCAAATCATTCAGGTACAGGATATGTTTGGCTTGAAGATAGTTTCGGAAATGAATATGATAAAACGGCGGTAACATACGTAAATGGTACAATAAACATTACACTTAATGCACCAGATGGAGTCGGTGTTGACGCACATGCTGAAGGAACAAATGGTAACATCTATGATCATGATTGTAATTGGGCTCATACTTTTAAGAATCGGAGGATAGAATGAAGAAATTATGTTATGTAATCCTTATATTATTTTTAATATGCTTAATTTTCGCAAGACAAGAAGTATATAATGAATTTCACTTTCAGCAGAAAAATCATCTTTTCAATGTCGAATCAAAGCAACCTTATGTATTAATGTCCCATAAAGATTTAATTGTTAAGATAAATGCGAACAATGAAAGAGAGATAATTTATGAAAATCCGCAAAGATTAGCAGAAATAGAGAACAATAGGAACACACTCTTAAGATTGCATTTCAATCAAGATTACCCCGGTTTTGTAATCCTTAATGAAAACAATGTATTTACTGATTCTGATGCTACATGGATAAATGAAACAACTGCTGAAATATCTGTCCCGGAAGGAATCTATAAAATCTGTACTATTTTTTATTTCGATTCCTTGTGGAAGTTAGTTATAAACTCTAATGTCGATCTAACCTCGGGAGGAGTTGTGGAGATATTCATAGATCACAATGAAGCTATCTATCTTCTCGAACATAATAGTACCGATATTAATAATGAACCTTTTGATTTGAGTGATAAATTCTATGCAAATTTCTGTTTTCATTTTCTTGAGCGTCCATTTTTCCTAGGATTCATTGATATGACTAATGATATGATGTTTACTTCCGGATTCTCTGAAGATATTGTCTTTGTAACCGGAGAACTAATACATAATGATAATTCTATTTATATAACCCAATACGGTCCATTTCCGGAGATCGATTCCAGTTTATCTTTTTCTAACGAACCGGCAGACTACCATCAGCAACAACTTTCTCTGGATATTCCTTCCATTATTGAAGATCCTAAAATTGGTATTTCAAATACATACTGGAGCGATACTGGTGAGGGTTTCTTTTTTTATTTGGGAATTATGGCAGAAAATTATCTTTTGGATTGTAATGATGATCAGTGGAATACCGATTTATATATGATGAATAATGTCTATACTGCTACCGGTAACACAACTACAATTAATATAGGCTCACTCGAAGATGATTTTTTTATGCCAAATTATTTCACTTCACCATTTCATTGCATTGAGGGAAGCATCGGAAGTTTTTTAAATTTTGTTCCTACCATAGTCGATTATCTTTCACCAAATGGGGAACAATTATTTTTTGGACAATCACCAATTTACATAAAAGCTTTTCATATGTATAATGATAATTTATTTAGTCCAATCATAAGCATCTATGGATATAATAACGAACTTCGTTGGTATGATGTATACAATTCAACATTTACCCTGACGGATTCTGATGGAAATCTTTTCGCAGAGGGTGAATTATTGGATTTGTGGAACTTCAATTTACCACCCGATCAATATACTCTTATTGTGGAAGATACGAACTTTAGCCTAAAAGGGCTTTCAGGTACTGGAAAATTAACAAATATTTTTGATTCGACCCTTGAAATGCCAAACCCACCATATTTCAATGCTCTTCAAATCCGCAATGAATATGGCAAACCAGTTAATCAGATTGAGCATAATGAGAGTTCTTCACTTTTAATTTCTGTAGCGGATAATGATCTGGTAGATAATGTTTATGTATATTCCCCTGTTATAACTGATTCTGTTAAAGCTTTTTACAAAAATCATTTTGAAGATATGTGGAATGAATTGGATATTGAATTCATTCACGATTATAATAATTCATTCACTTGGACTTACGGGAAAGTATTTTCAGCAGATCTTTCAAGTTTAACAGCTATCGATTCAGTTGCCTATGATTTGAAAATATCTAGCAAAGATGAAGAGGATAATTACACTGAATTCATACTTGAGCCTGCTTTTGTAGTAGGAAATTTTGATGCAACTTCTATCATATACAATGAAATCCCAATTTCCACTTTCACCCTTACCAACTACCCTAATCCCTTTAAACCGTCGGGAGCCGGTTGCAGCCCTGCAACAACAATTTCTTTTAACATCTCTCGCAAAGACGCAAAGAACGCAAAGGTAGAAATTTACAACATCAAAGGACAGAGAGTAAAAACTTTGGAGTGTATCAACCGTGTTGATACAAAAGCGACGGAGTCGCTTTCCCACTACTCGGTAACCTGGAATGGACGGGATGATAACAATAAACCGGTAACTTCCGGTGTTTATTTCTACCAATTAGTTACGGATAATAAAATCATCAATAAAAAAATGCTTTTACTAAAATAATCATTCTTTGCTCCGGTTGAGTTTTTTCAACCGGAGCTTTTTCGGAGGAAAATAAAAATGCTATTCGGAAATATAAAATTAGAATTATTAATGATCCTTTTTTTACTATCAATAACATCATATAGTTACGCTCAAGAATTCACAATAGAAAAAGTTGCAGATATCTATAAAGCAGACGACTATAGAAAAATAGTAAAAGATGAAGATCGCCTTATTGCTTCCGGGACAAGAGCCCTTCATCTACTAACCAACGATGATGAAGGATATCTGATAGAATTGGATGAATTACCATTGTGGGGAGAGCTTGGAGTAAATCAACAATCTGAATTAATACTTCTTGGTATAAGCGGAGATTATATCTTTATTATAGGAACTAAATGGGGATCACCTTTAAGAAGAAGATTGTATAAAGTATTAATTGAGAATAACACACTCACACTATTAGATTCAATCAACTTTTATGATGATGAATGTGTCGATCAGATTCTATTAATAAACAATCATCTTTTTGTTATGCCGCATTATTTCAATAATTTACCTTTATATATATATGATATCAATGATCTTGAAATTGTAGCTGAGTATGATTACCCGGCTTTTTTTCATGATAATAATCTTTATAAGCTTAATGAACAATATTTATATACATGGGATGATGATAATTACTACTTAATGCATATATTCGATGTAAGTGATGTTTGTAATATTCAAGAAATAGCTGAAATAGATTTCAATGAGATATTTCCTGATCTTCCCAAAGGTTTAACAAAAATAATTGATGATACAACTTTGTGTATGTGTAATCCTGGACAATATTCTTTTTTTGATATATCTGATATATCAGATTGGCAATTACTGGGAACAATAGACTATCCTGATGAGAATGCACTGCAAAATCTGGCAATTCTTAATGATGATAGAATTATTATTCCCTTAAAAAACGGCTGTGTCGGTTTATATGATGTTTCTAATTTCGAAGCTCCTGTGCAGCTTTCTTCCTATAATTACGACTCTATGTATAATATGGATGGCTGCGTGTGTTTTGAAGATTATTTTTATCGGGTTGACACCGGTCTTGGTATTCATCAATTTAGAATTATTAATGATCAATTCGAATATTTGGACACATTTCCTGAGTTCAAAGAAAGGAGAGGTGTATATATGAATGATGATCTTTTAGCCGTCCGAACAAGATATTGGCACGGTATGCATTTTTACGATATATCGGATTTGAATAATGTCCATTATATCTGCACACATTTTGATAACTACTTTCAATATGGAAGTGATTTTGAGGATAATTTATTTGCTGTACCCTTAGTTTCTTATCCTGATTATAATCAAAACATCGATATTTACGACATATCCGATATAGAAAATCCTGAACTTGTTAACAGAATAGAAAATATATTTGCTACCGATGTTTACCTTGAATATCCGTATCTATACGCTCATGAGACTGTACCAGGCACTTATGAGTATCATTTCGTTAAATATAATATTTCTGAACCTTTTAATCCACTGGTTATTTATGATTTTGATTTGTATTTTCTTACGGGTGGTTATTTTAAATACGGGAACAATGTTTTTTATGGCGGTGGAGAGGAAACTATAAATATCTTAGGTAATCTCGATGGTGCTTATCCGGAAGTTGTTGCAACTCTTGAAATTGATGGTCTATTAGGTTTTTGGCCAATGGATAACGGTTATTTTACTGCACAAAAATATAATAACTTTATTAAAATATACTCTTTAGAAAATCCCTTGGAACCGGAATTGATGTTCGATTATCCATTTACTTTTGATAATGGGTCAAGTGGAATTACTGAAGATCTATTTTTTGTTGGTAATTACAGTATAAATATTTTCGATATCGAAAACGGACTTAATATTGATGACCCTATATACAATCTTGAAATGCCTTTTCTAACTGATTTAAGATTTTTTTTAGAAAGAGATAATGAAGATTATGTTTTATTTACATCTTATACTGGTACTTCATTATATAAGTATAATTATGATAATACATTTATTTTTGAAAATGAAATTCATAGTAATAAAATCAATCTATCCAACTACCCTAATCCCTTCAAACCGTCGGGAGCCGGTCGCAACCCTGCAACAACAATTTCTTTTAATCTCACCGCAAATGACGCAAAGAACGCAAAGGTAGAAATTTACAACATCAAAGGTCAGAGAGTAAAAACTTTGGAGTGTCTCAACCGTGTTGATACAAAAGCGACGGAGTCGCTTTCCCACTACTCGGTAACCTGGGATGGAAGAGATGAGAACAATAAACCGGTAACTTCCGGTGTTTATTTATATAAACTAAAAACAGGTAAACAAGAGCTGACTCGGAAGATGCTTTTACTAAAATAGTGTAGGACGCACTCTCCGAGTACTGCATTTACAATTTGCTCGGAGATCAAATCCTGCAGAATAATTTTTTTAAAAAAGTAATTTGACACATTTTGTAGAAAATATGAATTTACACTATGTATTAAATGGGAGGTTGTAATGAAAAAGATCATATTTATCATATTGATTTCCGCAATTGCTATTATGCTGAATGCAGAGATCCTTTCCAATGCATTCAAGCCAACTATGTTGATGCCTTCTTTTTTGAATTCGAACAATCTTTCCATAAATCATTCAGTATCATTTTTCAGCGGGATATCATCAAATAAGCAGAGTTACTATCAATCTGTTTATACGAATCATCTGAAATATCAACTCAATTCGAAGCTGGATCTGAATATTGATCTTAATTTCGTAAATTTTGGAACGGCAACCTATAAAAGCGGAATTGAATTTGAAGGTAACAATGACAACACCAGCAAAATTCTTCCTGATTTTCAGTTAAATTACAGACCTTCAAAAAATATGAGTATAATTATTGAATACAAGCAGTATGGTTCTAATAATTATTTCGGTAGGAATTGGTAGAATATACTTTTTTAAATATTATCAATATAACGAATAAAGCCTTCTATTAATGGAAGGCTTTTTTCATTATAAGCTTTCTTCCTTAAACCTGAATCCCTTCTCAGAGAAGAGTATCAGACATGCATCGACTACTTTCGGATCGTATAATTTACCCCTGTTTTTCTTTATTTCTTCCAAAGCTACTTCAATTCCAAGTGATGGACGATAGGGTCTATGAGAGGACATTGCTTCAATAACATCGGCAACACTGAGTATCCTTGCCCTGATATTGATCTCATTTCCTTTTAATCCTTGTGGATATGCAGAACCGTCATAACGTTCCTGATGCTGAAGAACAGTTTCGGCAACCGGCCAGGGGAACTCGATCGATTTCAGAATATCATAACCGGTGCGGGGATGCATTTTTATCAGGTTGAATTCGGATACGGTCAATTTACTTGGTTTGCTCAAAATTTCTGCAGGAACACTTATTTTCCCAATATCATGTACTAAAGCAGCAAAGTTAATTCCCTCTATCTGTTTTTCATTCAGTCCCATTTCTTTTGCAATAGCTGTAGCTAATATTGCCACACGTCTCTGGTGACCTGCAGTGTATGGGTCTCTCATCTCGACAGCAGAGACCAGTCCATTGATAGTTTCTTCCAGTAGCCTTTTAAGTTTAGCATAACTTTCTTTCAGGTCTTCTTCAGCCTTTTTTATATTTGAAATATCGATCAATAAACCTGCTTTATATTTTTCCCCGTTATCTGTGCTTATTTCCACCATTCTGTCTTCAAGCCAGATATAAGTTCCATCCTTTTTCTTAATTCTGAACCATAATGTCAAAAGCCCTTTTTTACCACTTTTTATCCATTCGTTTGTTTTTTCTATAATATATTTCTTATCCTTTGAATGAATAAAAGAGAGAAAATTATCTTTTATAGTTAATATTTCTTTTGGTGTATATCCAAGAAGATTGAAAATATTATCCGATATAAATCCATCACTTTTCAAGTTTTCATAAAGAATGATGTTTGGAACGTGTTCGAAGATCGTAGCCAGTCTTAACTGGGTTTTCTGAAGTTTCTCTTCAGCTTCTTTACGATAAGTAATATCTTCGGTGAGGATAACAACTTTGTCAACATTTCCTTTCTCATCCTGAATAGCATAAAAATGATGAGATATCCATTTCTTTTGTTTGTTCTTTGAAGAGATCAATTTTAATTCGGGGATGTAGTATTCTCCTGCATTATTATAAACATCCCTGATTTTTTCTATGTGCTCATTAAGATAGATATCATGTTCATCGAAAATCAATTTGTCTCTTTTTTTCATATCTTTGTTAATATCATTAACAGTTTTGCTCCAGATTTTCTGCCATTTTTTATTTGCCAGTAATAATGTTCCGTTCCTATCTCTTGCAGTGATACCGACTGGTGAATTATCGATAATGGCTCTATTTAATTGTTCACTTTTTCTCAGAGCATCAACAGCGCGTTTTCTATTTATAGCAATAGCTATCTGTTCGGAAATAAATTTTAAAATCTTCAGATCATTTTGTTTAAATGCTGAAGGGTCTTTATAATTCTGAACGGCCATTGCTCCGATTATCCTGTCATCTATCTTCAATGGAACTCCAAGCCATATTTTACTTTTCCATTCCGCCTTAGTTATCTTACCTTCTTTTACCAATTTGTTTCTTTTGTCTATTGTAAGAAATAATGATTTTCCTGTCTTTATTACGTAAGCCGTAATTCCTTTCTTCAGTTCCTGAGGTGGTGGTGTTTCTTTTGTAAATTCATCAACATAGAAAGGAGCAATTATAAGATTTGTATCTTTATCATAAAGAGCGATGTAGAAATTTGTTGTATCGATGATAGTACCCAACTGTTGATGTATGATCTTGAAGAGTTCGTTCAGGTCTTTAGTTGCATTTACGGCATTTGCAATATTATACAGCGCTGTTTGGGTTTGTTCTGCCTGTTTTCGTTCTGTGATATCGGTGATAATACCATCCTGGAATATCCATTTTCCATGATCATCTATGATAGTTTTAATGCTTAACGAACACCAGAAAGATGTGTTATCTTTCTTAAGAAGTTCAGCTTCATAATCCTGAACTTCTCCATCTTTTTTCAGGATATTCATCAAGATTTTTCTTTGATCCGGATTGGAATATAATTTAATTGCGGAAACAGATCGAAGGTCTTCAATGGATTTAAATTTGAACATTTTAACCATTGTCTGATTCACCGAAAGCAGTTCTCCTTGTGGAGTTGCCCTAAATATTCCCACAGGAACATTTTCCTGTAATGTCGCAAATCTTTTTTCGCTTTCTTTTTTTGCTTTTTCTGCTTGATAACGTTCATTTGTTTCATGCTGCAATTCCTCGAAAGTCTGAGCATTTTTTATGGCAGTTGTAGCATAATTCGCATAAGTATCTGCTAATGAGAGATCTTCATCTGTAAAAGTAGGTCCGATACGGTTCAAACACATCGCTCCCAATACTTTATTTTTTGCAACGAAAGGTGTAACGATTATTCTTTCATTAGATATTTCCGGAGTTCCGGGGATCTGGAATCCATTTGTATTTTGCTTTGCATTATTGAACATCAGACTTGTCTTCGATTTAACTGCTTTCCCTGTGAAACTGGAATCTATATCAAGGGCTGTGTTCATAATTTCTTCTTCGTATTCAGGATCGATCACAACCTTCGGGACAAGAGTTTTTTCGTCTTTATCAAGAAGGTAGATAGTACATCCATAAGAATTAAGGATCTCCATAATCTCAGAAGCAATGCGTTTTAGGACTTCAGTTACATCAAGACTGGAATTTATATACCTTGCATTTTTCAAAAGAAGTTCCTGTTGATATGTTTTTCTTTTCAAGGCTTTTTCTATCAGCTTGCGTTTATTGATCTGCATGTGAAGTTCTTTATTTGAAGTTGATAATTCAAAAGTTCTTTCTTTAACTCTTTGTTCCAATTCGTCATGTGCTTCCTGAAGTTCTTCTTTTGCTTTATTTTTTTCAGTTAAATCACGAACAGTAGCCTGCAAGACATTTTTCTCTTTAAAATTAAAGGAGGTGAACCAGACCTCAGCAGGAAAATCTTCTCCATTCTTTCTTCGATGTATCCATTCAAATTTCTTATAACCTTTTTCAAAAGCGTCATTGATATTTATATTTGATGTAATTCTGGAGTCTTTTCCATCTGACTGAACAGGAGGAGAAATGTCTGCCGGATGTATTTTAACAAATTCATTCTTGCTGGAAAACC
>JAUVLE010000137.1 GCA_030595905.1 Candidatus Cloacimonadota bacterium
CGGACAATCTTGACTTAAGTTATTTTGTGAAATAGAATAGATATCTTCATCTGGATTATCCAATTATCCTGATAAATTAACATCCCGAATAAACAAGATAAATACTTTCAAACAAATTAATAAAATTCTAAACTCGATTAATGGAATTTCTTTGTTAAAATTTTTCTTGAAAATATTCCCTAATACTCTTTAAATGATTATGGTTGACACGTTTTTTTAAATTCCCAATTTGACTTCCAAAATTTATTAAAGATAGGAGAATTTTAATGGCTAAAAAAGTAACGATTTTCGGAGCAGGTCTGGTTGTGAAACCTATGGTGGATTATCTGGCAAAACATGGATATGATGTTGTAATCGCCAGCAGAACGTTGAGCAAAGCGGAAAAACTGGCAGCACCGCATTCAAATGCAACTGCAAAACAGTTTTTATCTGATGATGAACAGGCATTGGAAGAATTTGTGAAAGCAAGCGATCTGGTTGTGAGTCTGCTTCCTGCAACCATGCATGTGAAAGTTGCAAAAAAATGTATCGAATTTAAGACAGATATGGTTACGACTTCCTATATCAGTCCCGAAATGCGAGCTTTGGATTCGCAAGCAAAAGAAGCAGGAATAATTATTTTGAACGAGATCGGTGTTGATCCCGGCATCGACCATATGAGCGCAATGAAGATATTTCATCATGTAGAAAATAATGGCGGGAAGATCGTCAGTTTTATGAGTTATTGCGGCGGACTTCCTGCACCGGAAGCCAATACAAATCCACTGGGCTATAAATTTTCATGGGCACCAAAAGGTGTGCTGAAAGCTGCCGGGAACGGTGCGTGTTTTATGAAGGATGGCAAAGTTATTAAGGTAGAGGGTAAAAACCTTTTCAGGAATTACTGGTTCGTGGATGTGGAAGATGCAGGAACATTGGAAGCATATCCCAACAGGGATTCTATGGGATATATCGATCTCTATGGATTGAAACATGTGAAAACGATGTATCGTGGAACTTTCCGCAATATCAGTCATTGTGATACCTGGTACATTATGTCTCAAATGGGATTCTATAAAGAAGATGAGATATTCGATAATCTGGGAGGAACAGTTAAGGAATTTATCTTAACAAAGATGTTGAAAATGGATAAAGATAAGTGCCTGAAGATGCATTTGATGGAGAAATACAATCTTCCCGAAGAAAGCGTTATCCTGAAAAAATTTGAATGGCTCGGTTTCTTTGATGATACTCCGGTTCCAATTAAGAAGGGCGGAGCAGTCGATGTGCTCACAGCAATCATGCTGGATAAGATGTCTTATGAAGAAGGTGAACGAGACCTTCTGGTTCTTCATCATCAGTTCATTGCCGAATATCCGGATAAAACGCAGAAGATCACTTCCACAATGATAGACTATGGTATTCCAAACGGAGATACTTCTATGGCAAGAACGGTTTCGCTTCCTGCCGCTATCGGTGTGCGTATGATTTTGGAAGGAAAGATAAATATTAAGGGTGTTCACATGCCAATTCTTCCGGATGTTTACAATCCTGTTCTACAAGAGCTGGAGAACCTGGATATTAAAGTTGTTGAAAGATTTTATTAGAGAAGAATCAGCCACGAAGAACGCGAAGAAACACGAAGGGAAGTCCCCTTTTGAGACGCAGTACTGAGCTTGTCGAAGTAGGGGTGCGGCTTTAGCCGTGGGGTGTGTTACTCTTGCAATGTTTGGTTCAATTGAATTTTGGAAAGACCCTGAAAAAGTCTCTTTCATATCTTCTCTCATTTGACTCTTTCAGGGTTGAGAAAGAAGAATAAGAAATCCGTTGAAAAGGTTTAGCAAGAAGAAAATACTTTTAAACCTTTTCAAGGTTAATTTGGAGTAAAATATCCCCCGAACAAATACTCCATATTTAAGGGGCAGGCGTGATATTTTAAAAAGCAATAACACCCCAGTTAGACAATGGGACAAGCGGTTATTGCACTCCAAACAAAGGAGAATATGATAATATTAGGAATAATAAAAGAGACAAAAAACAAATGGGAACGCCGGGTTCCGCTTAATCCTCAAGCTGTTCAAAAGCTTATCCAAAAAGGTTTTGAAGTGATAGTGCAACCTTCTGAAATTAGAATATACAAAGATGAAGAATATAGTTCAGTCGGTGCAAAACTTTCTTCCGATCTTTCAAAATGCGATTTTATTATCGGCGTAAAAGAAATACCGATTGATGATCTAATTCCCGAAAAACCGCATCTTTTCTTTTCTCATACCATAAAAGGACAGGATTACAACATGCCGCTTCTGCAAAAGATTCTGGATGAAAAAGTAACTCTTTTTGATTATGAGAAAATTGAAGACGAAAAGAATCGACGACTGGTTTTCTTCGGAAAATTCGCCGGAAACGCCGGTATGGTAGATACTCTGCAAGGTTTGGGGCAAAGATTGAAACAGCAGTATGATCTAGAAACTCCATTTCTGAAAGTTAAGCATTCTTATGAATATAAAAGTGTTCAAGATGCTATCGATCATCTTAAAATTATTGGAAAAGAAATCGAAGAAAACGGACTTCCTGAAGAAATAACACCACTCAATATTTTCCTGCTTGGATACGGACATGTATCTTTTGGATGTAAGGAAATCCTTTCTGCTTTGCCTGTTGTAAAAATCGATTCGGATAAACTGGCGGAGCATTCCCAAAATTATGACGATAATAAAATTTATCTTTCCATTTTTAAGGAAGAACATTTGGTGGAAAGAAAAGACGGTGCGAAATTTGAACTTTCAGATTATTTTAAGAACAATGCAAAATATCAATCTCGAATGGAGCAATATCTTCCACATTGCAGCGTTTATATGAATGCGATTTATTGGACTCCCGAATGTCCCGTTTTCTTGCCGAAGTCATACTTAAAGGAAATTCAGGATAAAAATCCCAAACTTATAATCATCGGCGATATAACTTGTGACATCGAAGGCTCGGTTCAAGCTACTATAAAATGTACAACACCCGATAATCCGGTTTTCATCTTCAATGCGAAAACAAATAAAATTACCGATGGTTTGATTGGCGAAGGTTTTGCTGATATGGCTGTTGACAATCTGCCCTGTGAATTTTCCAGGGAAGCGTCGGATTATTTCTCAGATGCTTTAATGCCGTTTATGCAGAAAATGTTGATGAATAATTATACGAAAAATATAGGAAATTCGGATTTACCGGAAGAAATTAAAAAAGCCTGCATTGCACATCAGGGAAAATTACAACCGAAATATGAATATCTGGGAGAATATTTAGCAGCGAAGAACGCAAGGGGTTGCTAAGAAAATTGGTAGACTAAAACCATTGAAAAGGTTCAGCAAGAAGAAAATACTTTTAAACCTTTTCAAGGTCAATTTTGGAGTAAAATATCCGTGATATTTTAAGCATCAACATGGTTGATGCACTCCATAAAAAGGAGATTTTATGTCAAAAACAGCAACAGCCGGAAATAAAGGAAAATCCATCCGATCGGATTGTTCTGTTACTTTAGAAATAACCGATTCCGGAGGAATCCAGATTGATCTTCAAAGTAAAGTTAAAACGCTTTTTGGAGATTCCATTATCGATCTCTGCAAAAAAGAATTAGTATTTTTCGGTATTAAAAATTGCAAAATAAAAATCGAAGATAGCGGAGCTTTAGATTATATCCTAACTGCTCGTATCGAAGCTGCAATAAAGATGTGCATAGAAACCGACAAAGAATTTTTATTGGAAATGCTTCCGCAGAATAAATATAAAACAAAGAAAGATTCTTATCGCCGTTCACGACTTTATCTTCCGGGAAATACACCCAAACTTGCATTGAATGCTGGAATTCATAATGCTGATGGAATTATCCTCGATTTGGAAGATTCTGTTGCTCCATCCAAAAAGTTCGAAGCAACGATTCTGGTCAGGAACGCTCTTCGTTCAGTTGATTTTTATGGTGCAGAACGGATGGTTCGGATCAATCAAATCCCGAAAGGATTAAATGACCTGAAATATATCGTTCCTCATAATGTGAATCTTATTCTAGTTCCGAAGTGTGAAAGTGCAGAACAGATTAGATTGGTAAATGAGAAGATCGATGAAATTTCCAAAAAGAATAAAGTAAAAAATCCGATCTATCTGATGCCGATAATTGAAAGTGCTCTAGGGATTATAAAAGCGTATGAAATTGCTATGGCTTCCGAAAATGTGGTTGCACTTGCTATCGGTTTGGAAGATTATACAGCAGACCTCGGAACTCAAAGAACGAAGGAAGGAAAAGAAAGTTTCTTTGCTCGATGTCAGGTGGTAAATGCTGCCAAAGCTGCCGGAATTCAGGCAATCGATTCTGTGTTCTCTGATGTTTCCGATATGGAAGCTTTAAAAAAAAATGTACTGGAATCCAAAAGTTTGGGTTTTGATGGAATGGGCTGCATTCATCCACGACAGATAAAAGTAATTCACGAGTATTTTGCTCCCAATGAAAAAGAGATAGAGAAAGCCAAAAAGATCGTAAACGCTTTCCATGTTGCCACGGAAAAAGGACTCGGTGTTGTTTCTCTCGGTTCCAAAATGATCGATCCGCCAGTGGTGAAACGAGCGCAAAGAACTATCGAGCAGGCGATAGATGCTGGAAAATTGGAAAAAACATGGAGAAAGGATTATTAAAACTTTTCAAAATGGAAGGAATGTAATATGAATTTACTTGAGAAAAATTCAGAAAAGATAAAAAGGTTATGTGCAACACATGATGTTGCGAATTTGTATGCATTTGGCTCAATTATTAAAGGTAATTTTACTTCTGAAAGTGATATTGATTTTTTAGTAGATTTTGCTGATATTTGTTTGGAAGATTATGCAGATAATTATTTCGATTTGAAATTTGCGTTGGAAGATCTTTTGAAAAGAAAAATTGATCTTTTGGAAATAAAAGCATTAAGAAATCCATATTTAATCGAATCTATAAATGCATCAAAAAGGAAGATTTATGGACATTGAAATTTTAAAACTAATTTGAATACTAATCGGAGAAAAATAAATGAAATTCAATAAAAATGCAGTCGGTAGAAAAATTCCCGAAACAATAAACGGAAAACCCGTAATTCCCTTCAAAGGAGTTGGAAAATACAAACCAACCGGCAGAAAATTCGCACCAAAGATCGCTACCTGTGCTGACTATCCTCTGGACGGCAATAAACTTGTTCCAAGCCTGAAAGAAGCTCTTATCAAAGCCGGCATTAAAGATGGAATGACTATTTCGACACACCATCATTTCCGTAATGGTGACCTGATAGCTGTGGAGATATTTAAAATAGCTCAGGAACTGGGTATAAGAGACCTTGTCTGGTATCCATCCGCTTCTTTCCCCTGCCAGGAACCGATCATCGAACAACTGGAAAACGGTACGATCCATCACATTGAAGGAAGTATGAACGGTCCGCTGGGACGTTTTGCATCTCAGGGAAAAATGAAAGGAGTGGGTGTTCTCCGCTCTCACGGTGGAAGATATCAGGCTGTTCAGGATGGAGATGTTGTCATCGATATTGCAGTCATCGCTGCTCCCACTGCCGATCCTTTTGGAAATGCAAACGGCGTGGAAGGTCCTTCTGCCTGCGGACTTCTGGGTTTTGCTCTGGCAGATTCTCAATATGCAGATAAAGTGATCGTTGTTACCGACAACCTGATAGATTTTCCCTGCATACCCTGGCAGATTCACGGTAATTATGTAGATCACGTGGTGCAGATGGGTCAGATAGGGATTCCGGAAAAGATCGTTTCGGGAACCACGCAGATAACTAAAAGTCCCGATAGGCTCCACATTGCGGAAATGACAGCTAAATTCTGCGATGAAGCGGAACTGATAAAAGACGGATTTTCATTCCAGGCAGGAGCAGGAGGAACTTCGCTTTCTATAGGAATTTACTTCGGTGAGATCATGCGTAAGAAAGGAATTAAAGCCAGATTTGCCAGAGGTGGAAGTAATAAATATCTCGTTGAAATGCTGGAAGAAGGTTTGGTGGAATATATTTTGGATGGACAGACATTCGATCTGGAAGGTGTTCGCTCGATGAGAGATAATCCAAGACACGTGAATACAAGTCCGTTTACAAGTTATAATTATCACGGTAAAGGGAATTTTGCCGGAATATTGGATATTGTGATTCTTGGGGCAACGGAAGTCGATGTGAATTTCAATGCCAACGTTGTAACTCATTCCGATGGATATCTACTTCATGGTATCGGTGGCTGGCAGAATTGCCTTTTCGGCAAAAATGTGATCCTTCCTATTCCTTTATTCAGGGATAGAATTCCGGTAATTCGAGATGAAGTTACCACGATCTGCGGTCCGGGAGAACTTATAGATATCATCGTTACGGAACGTGGAATTGCCATCAATCCGCTTCGGAAAGACCTGATAGACAAAATGAAGAATTCCAATCTGCCGATAAAAACAATTCACGAGCTAAAGGAAGAAGCTGAAAGGATCTGCGGCAAGCCGAAAGCTGTTGAATTTGAAGAGAAAATAATTGCTGCTATCAAATGGGTGGATGGAACCGTGATCGATGTGGTGAAGCAGGTAAAGGAATAATTAGCCACGAAGAACACGAAGAAACGCGAAGAAAAACCTTGCGAATTGTTTGCTCCCCTTCGTAAGGGGAGATTAAGAGGGGTTATCTTGACCTTGGCAATAATGTGTCGGTTTTGAGAAGCAAAACGATGCTGGAATTCTCTTGCTTATCTAACGGTTGATACTTTTTAACCGTTCGGAAGGTCTGAAAGGTGAAAAGCAAGAGACTGACCGTTCCGAAGGTAGGAGTTGGTTTTCGCAACGATTTAAGAGGAAAGGAAAAATGTTGAGTAAAACGAAATCCCGAATTCTTTCGGGGAAAAAAATACTTTTGGCTTTTTTGGTTCTTTGTAATACAATTCTTTTTGCAAACGTAACACTTAACAAATTTGGTCATATCGAGAGATCGGAACCGCAATCTTCAGCAGAATGTTTTATGGAAAATGGAGAATATTATGTCGATATTGAAGAAAAAACTCTGATTGGAAACTCAATTTTTGAAATTGAAAATGGCTATTTGACATTGATCACAATCGAAGAAAACGTTCCCACCCGGCTCAGGATTTATAATAAAGATGGAAACTTGGAATTTGAGAAAACCTTCAAAAAAGTGATAAATTTTACAACTTCCAAAAACAGGAAATACTCTGCTTTTTTCGATGGAAAAAACTTGGTTGTTTTAAATAATGTTTCATTTATACAAGAAAATTATCCGGCTTCCGTAATATTTGAGATCGATGATATCGGTGTTCCTGTATTTACAGATAAAGATGGAGTAATTCATTATAATAATAGAGAATACGATCTTCCCGAATTTCCACGAAAGATCATTTTCTTCCTGGATGAACTTCTAATATTTACTTCCAAAAAGGCATTCACAATAAAAGATGGTTTGAAAGAAAAATTAAATTTTTCCGGCAATTTCTTTGATGCTGAAATCATTGATAATAAATTATATTTTGTTGAGAAAAATATAGAAAATGGAAATTTCATCCTGTATAAAACGAATGATCTAATAAATATCGAAAAAATAAATGAGAAAAAATTTCTTCGGAATTCAAACAGAACTCACGAACCGATATTCTCTCCTCTGAATTATGGTGCACCAAATTATTCATTCCCCGTTGGGAATAGTTATGGCGAAATTCAGCAATATGGAACCTTACTTTATCTTCATCCCGGAGTCGATTTT
>JAUVLE010000020.1 GCA_030595905.1 Candidatus Cloacimonadota bacterium
ATTGTAGTTCCTCATTTATCATCGATGCATTTCTGTCCGTCATATTGGAAATAAACTTGTTTCTTATTGTTTCATCTGCACTTGCCAGGAACTCAACTAACAACTCATGATCGATCTCAAAGATAATATCTTTTAGCATTGTATCATCCAATTTCATAATATCTTTCGATAAGAATATTCTGTCTCTGATCTCTGCTGCTGTCTCTTGATTTAATTCACAGATCCGTTCAAAGATTGAATTTGCTTTTTTATTCGGCAGATTATTAATGAATTTCACTAACGATGATTTGCCGTCTATTTTGATAATTTGTTCATCGATCATTTTCTTATAACTCTTTAAAATGTTTTCTCTAAGTTCGATGAGTTTATCTTTCGGTAAATTTGTTTCTTTCATCATGATTTCAACTAATTTGTTAGTTCTTTCGTCTGAATCATTAATTAATAATCGATTTACAAAATTAACCGGAAGTACGGAAAGCATATATGATAACTCATTTCCCTGTAACTTTTTATTTTCTATAAGATCGAAGAACTCATCGTTTGTTAAATTATCCAGAAAATTGAAATCCGGAAGTTCTTTTGTTTTTTCATTTTTATCTTCCCGGATATTTATTCCAAGAGGATTTTTTTTCGATGCTTCTAGAATAGCAGAACCATTTAATGCAGATGAAGAAGCTCGACCAGGCTTGATCTGATAAGGATTGCCTGCTTTAGATATTTTGATCTGCCCTATAGAATCACGAAGTGATCGTATTCCAAAGCGAAGTGTAAAAATCAATAATATCAAGCTAATTGATAAGATCAACCCGATGATCGCTATCAACCAGATATTTGTGGAAACTCCTTTTTCCCCGCTTTCAAACGGTATTGTTTTATTTGTATAAGGAAGAGAAAATTTATCCGTTTTCTCAGGTTTTCCCCCCGCAGCAGTAAAAGAAAGAGTTTTATTGATCGTAAGTTCGTCACCTTTTTGCAAATCGAGTCCTAACCAGTCAGTTACGCTTTGTTCTACGTATTTCTCTTTAGCAGATTTAATTGATTTCATCAAATAAATACTAACTTTCATATTAACAATCTGGATTTGATCAATATTAGCATTTGTCAGTTTGTTTTTTAATAGTTCGGTTTTCCTCTTCTGAATATCATCTTTATAATAAGATTTATTATCTTCTTTGGAAGTATGTGATCGAAAAGCAGGATATTTAAGATCAAGATCGATAATTACAATAGATTCTCCGACGAACGGAAACAATAATTTTTCAATTCGTTCAGATATTTTCTGCTCTGTTTCCAATTCTACAATAGTATTGAGATTCTCGGATCTTATTGCAGAAAGAACACAAACAACAGAAAGTAAACATATAAACATTAAAATCTTCTTCATATTAATTCCTTTGATTCTAAAATATTAGATCGACTATACAACATTCATTAATACCCGAATGATAATTCCGAATAGACCTGGAAGCCATTCAACACCTATTTCCTCATCTCTGCTGCTTTCTTTACAAATTCTCTGAATATCGGGTGTGTTTCATCGGGGCGTGATTTGAACTCGGGATGGAACTGAACACCAATGAAAAATGGATGGTCTGGGATTTCGATAACTTCCACGAGTAGATCATCGGGAGAAATCCCGGATATCTTCATTCCGTTCTTTTCGATTTTATTTCTATATTTATTATTAAATTCATATCGGTGGCGGTGTCGCTCGGAGATTTTTTTTTCTCCATAAATCTTATATCCCAGGCTGCTTTCTTTTAAAACGCATGGATAAGCACCCAGTCGCATTGTCCCACCCAATTTTTCAAGGTATCTCTGGTCATCCATCAGGTCGATAACCGGATGTTCACAACTTTCATCGAACTCACTGCTGTAAGCATTCTCCAAACCGCAAACATTTCGTGCTAACTCAATTACGGCAATATGCATTCCCAGGCAAATACCAAAATATGGAATACCGTTTTCACGCGCGTATTTTGCAATGGCTATTTTGCCCTCTATGCCGCGAACACCAAAACCTCCGGGAATGAGTATTCCATCAACATTTGCAAGTTTCTTAGTAATATTTTCCGTGGAAATGGTTTTTTCCGAATCCACCCATTTCATATTCAATTTGAGCCTGTAATGTGCTGCCGCATGTATAAGAGCAGCTCCTACGCTCTTGTATGCATCCTGGTGTTTTACATATTTTCCGCAAACTGCAATTGTAACTTCTTTTCCCGGGTTTTTAATATTATCGATGATATTGTCCCAATCGGAGAAATCTATACTGTTTTGTGTAAGACTAAAATGCTCGCATATTTTTTCATGAATATTTGCCTGCATTAACACTTTGGGAACTTCGTAGATAGTGGGCACATCTACAGCATTAATTACGCGGCTTTTCTGAACGTTCGTAAACATGGCAATTTTACTTCGGATCTCGTCATTAAAAGGTTTTTCGGAACGACATAAAAGAATATCCGGTTGGATACCGATCTCGCGTAGCTTTGTAGTTGCATGCTGGGTAGGTTTGGTCTTAAGCTCACCGGCAGCTTTTAAATAGGGAACATACGTAAGAAAAATAAATAATGAATTCTTAATTCCAACTTCCAACCTGAACTGACGGACAGCTTCCAGGAAAGGAAGACTTTCTATATCTCCCACTGTTCCGCCTATTTCTGTGATTACAATATCGTTATCTTTAGCCATATTGTAAATCAGCTTCTTGATCTCATTAGTAACATGTGGTATCACCTTAACAGTTTTTCCCAGATAATCTCCACGCCTCTCTCTTTTGAGTACAGTATCGTAAACCTGACCCGATGTAGAATTGGAATTTTTATTCAAAGGAATTCCGATAAATCTTTCGTAATGTCCCAGATCGAGGTCTGTTTCGGCTCCGTCGTCGGTTACAAAAACTTCACCATGCTGGAAGGGGCTCATCGTACCGGGGTCAACATTTAAATAAGGATCGAATTTCTGCATCACCACCTTGTAACCCATTTTCTTCATCAGAAGCCCGACAGATGAAGATGCGATTCCTTTTCCCAACGAGGAAAGAACACCGCCAATCACAAATATATGTTTTGCCATATTATTTCCTTTATCCTAAGACACAAACAAACTATTCGTAGAGAAGTTTGGATCGCTGGTCAAGTTTACGCCCAATCTTCGCAAACCGGCTTCATCACCCGGTGTGGGAATGTGCGTCGTATGAATTTCACAACCCCGGAGTTCTCTTAATTTTTCCATTGCAGCCTGTGCAGTTGGATTCGTTGTAGCACTGATGCTGAGAGCTATCAGGGTTTCTTCCATATCCAGGCTGACAGATTTTTCACCTAATATATTTTTTTCCAGATTGAAGATCGATTCTATCACCTTAGGAGACAGTAGATGGATTTCATCCGGAATGCCGGCTAATTGTTTTATAGCATTCATAACCAGGCTGGAAGCAGAATGCAAAAGGGATGAATTCTTTCCGACAACTATCGAACCATCCTGCAATTCAATTGCCGAACCGCAAAAAATCCCAGCATGACCTTTCCCGTTTTTTTCCGCATCTTCCGAAGCTTTCCGTGCAGGGATCACAGTTTTTCTATCTTCCGGTTTTGCATCGATCTCTTTCATGATAAGTTCTGCTCGATCGATAGTTTCTTTTTCTACGAAGCCCATAATATATTCACATCTATAGCGAAAATATCTGCGGATGATCTCCTGTTTTGCTGCTTCTTTTATTATCTCATCATCGATTATACCGAACCCTGCACAATTCACACCCATATCTGTGGGAGATTTATACATCGCATCACCACCGGTGATCTTTTCCAGAATATGTTTGAGAACAGGAAATACCTCTACATCGCGGTTATAATTGATAGCTGTTTTTCCATACTCCTCCAGGTGGAACGGATCGATCATATTAAAATCCCGAAGGTCGGCAGTTGCAGATTCATAAGCAACGTTAACAGTGTGTTTCAGCGGAATGTTCCAGATCGGGAAAGTTTCAAACTTTGCATAACCGGCATTAATTCCACGTTTGTATTCATGATACATCTGGGAAAGGCAGGTAGCCAGTTTCCCGCTTCCCGGACCGGGACCTGTAACTATCACAAGTGGTTTGAAAGTTTCGATATAATCATTTGCTCCGTAGCCTTCATCACTAACGATCATATCGACATCTGTGGGATAGCCTTTTGTGAATTTATGAGTATAAACTTTGATATTCCTGCGTTCCAGCTTGTTCTTGAATATATTAACTGCCGGTTGATCTTTGTAACGGGTAATGACCACAGCGGTGACGTCTATTCCCCAATAACGCAGATCATCGATCAGCTTCATTGCATCCACATCGTATGTTATTCCAAAATCCGCCCTAACCTTTCGCCTTTCTATATCGCCGGCGTAAATACACAAAATAATGTCTGCTTTGTCTTTGAGAATATTAAGAAGTTCCATCTTCACATTCGGATGGAAACCGGGCAATACGCGTGAAGCATGATAATCATAAATGATCTTCCCGCCAAATTCGAGGTACAATTTGTTATTGAATTTCTTTAAACGCTGCTGGATGGCGGCAGTCTGCTCTTTCAAGTATTTATCATTATCAAAGCCTATTTTCATTTTTCAATTTCCTATAATCTTTTTTTGATCTCTGCATTCATGTTCGATATGAAGATCGGATTATAGTTCCTGTCGAAGAATTTGATGGAGATATTACCATCGATGCATCTATCGTATGAAAAAAAATTCGTATAAGAAGAAATATCTTTGTTAAAACCAATGGTCAGGAAACATTCTTCCCCGCTGTTTATCAGCTCTGTCTGCAAGTGGAAGTTTCCCTTTTTATCTTCTTTGAAAACAATGTACCTTACTGCGCCGTCTTCAAATTTGATCTTCACATTATTGTAGGTTTTATCTTTATAATAAATTTTTTCTGCAAAGAATATGCCATTAATGCTTTCCCTTTTAACAGGAAATTCTATGATGCCGGTAGGAATAAAAGTGATCTGATGCATAGAAGTATCGCCCGCATAAAGCTCCATTTTTTCTCTTAATATCTTGATACTCAAAAGCTCGCTGTGTGAAATTATTTTATAATTTGAATAGGAAAAAAATTCTTCTTCGTGCTCCTCGGCATAAACTTTGAGAAGATTGTAATTACAACCTACTGCATTCAAATAAGTTTTTTTCAGGGTTTCAAAATCCGAACCGATATAATCTGCAAGTTCATAGGTCGGGAAATTTAGAAAAATAAGTTTTTTCTTTTGTTCAAACAAATATCGAAGTATGACTTTTGTAGACTCTTTGAATTGTTTTATCTGTTTATCCGATGTTTTTTTATAATCGCTGGAAAAACTTTCCCAGCCTATTTCGATAAAAGAGTTTATGGAATTGATCCAGTTCTTATAATAATTTGGTGGAACGGAAAATACCTCGTCCGGCATCTCGGCAAAAAAACGGTTTTTCAGATTTTCGGTGGAAATCTCTAAAATAGGAAAAGCATTTCTTTTGCGGATAGCAACTGCAAGCTCTTCGATAAGAGGTATTTCTACCAATGGGTCTTTAGGATTTTTTCCATTATGGATCTCTCCGGAAATGGAGATGACATCATCTTTCTGGATACGAAGTAAATTATTTATAATATTAAATGCAAGTTCCGAATAATTTTCCATTAAGATATATACCAGCTTTCACCAAGATCGACTTTTACCAGAGTCTCTATCTTTTTATTTAATATCCTTGAAGCGATAACAGCAAATTTTTCCTCGTTATCACTAACATAAAAATGATCTTCACCTGCCCGGGAAGTTTCAGGGAATGGCAGAATATTTCCAAGCTGTTCACTTACAGCTTCTGCACTATCGACGAGCTTAATATTCTTGCCAACTACTTCCTGTATCGGCTGTTTTAAGATGGGATAATGAGTGCATCCCAGAACAAGAGTATCTATCTTTTTTTGTAAGATCGGGCTAAGATATTCCTCTACCGTTATCTTTGTAACAGGATGTAGTTCCCAACCTTCTTCGGCAAGGGGAACAAAGAGTGGACAGGCTTTACTATAGACTTTGGTTTTTTTGTTCAAACGGAATATTGCTTTAGAATATGCCTTACTGCGAACTGTTCCTTCTGTTCCGATAATTCCAATTCTACCATTTTCAGAACTTTTAATAGCAGATATTGCACCGGGTTCGATAACTCCAACCACAGGAACAGTGAGAATGTTCTTTAGCTTTTGCAGAGCAACGGCAGAAGAAGTATTGCAGGCAATCACGATGATCTTTGCACCAAGCTGCATCAGGAATCTTGCATTCTGAATAGAATATTGAATAACAGTATTCATCGATTTTGGTCCATAAGGAACACGGGCAGTATCACCAAAATAGACTATATCTTCAAACGGATATTTCTTCCGTATTTCTTTGAAAACAGTAAGTCCCCCTACTCCCGAGTCAAAAATGCCTATTGGTCTTTTTTCCAAATTCAATTCCTTTTTCCTCAAAGTCAAAATCCAAAATTGTTTTTGGAAATATGTTGTCAAGACAGGTTTAGATATTTCTCTCAAACAAGGATAAATTGATGTAAATATATATATCTTACAGAGCTATTGTTATCGTATGTTTTTATAACCCGACTCGGGTTTTCAAAATTCGAGTTATAATCACAGCTACACTGTTTAAAAGGATTGTTAATCAAAAGAATTCCTCATTGCTTGCGTTGGGGTTTCCATATTTTCTCCACTGATTTAGGGGAGATGTCATTTGGTGAATGACAGAGAGGTTAAATATTGAAAATTCGTGTTTAAGCTTGCTTAAATAAAATTGGCAAAATACTCCTTGGCTTGCCACGGTGATACTCAATTTTAAGAATTTTCTTTATTAAATCCTCCAAATGACGAGAAAAATAATTTGACTTCTGAAACACCAGGAGAAGATTCGTAGTATGAAAAAGATCGGATTAGCTTTGGGCGGTGGCGGTGCACGCGGATTATGTCATATAAAATTTATCGAAGCACTGGATGAATTGGGATTGAAACCTTCGATAATTGCCGGAACGAGCATGGGCGCAATAATTGGTGCTTTCTATGCTTCCGGTTTATCCGGCGTTCAAATGGAAAACATACTGAATGAAATTGATTTTAAAGACTTCTTTAAAATGATTGATCTTTCTTTTCTCAGCAGATCGAGTCTCATAAAAGGCAAAGGTGTGGAAAATTTTATTAAACAAAATATTCCGGCAAATACATTTGAAGAACTGAATATCCCATTAAAGATCGTTGCTACAGACTTCTGGCGGGAAAACGATGTTGTTTTTGATTCCGGAGAATTGCTCCCTGCAATACGGGCTTCGATTTCTATCCCTGTAATATTTGAACCTGTAATATTAGATGATAAAGTGTTGATCGACGGAGGAATTACTAATAATCTTCCTTACGACCTTATACGAAATGAATGTGATATCCTCATTGCAATCGATGTCTCCGGTTCAAAATCTATTCCGGATAAATTAAAAGCTCCCTCGTGGTTCGATAACATCATGTCCACTTTTCAGATATTGCAATCTTCTATTGTAGAATACCAGATGAAATTGTATGAACCGGACATTTATATAAAACCAGAATTGATAGATATTAATATACTCGATTTTGAAAAAGTTGATAATATCCTATTAAGCGTGAAGGATGACGTTGAATGTTTTAAAAAGGAAATAGAGAAAAAAGTTAGTAAAAAAAAATTCTTTAAATTATAAAATTACTGAATTATTGATAACAGCCAGCAAAATAAGATCATTTACCGAAATCTCGAATATAATAGAACTTATCTCTTTCAGAAGGATCGTAACTTCTTCTTCCACCTCTTCTTTCATTCTTCCTGCGATCTATAGCACCGATGCGAGCTATGTTAACTTGAATGACCTGACCATCTATATTACTTCTATTCAACTTCAGAATTGCTTCCTCAGCTTCATTATTGAAAGGCATTTCTATAAAACCGATTTTTTTGTGAATACTTTCTTTTCCATCATCTATTATTTCTACAGAATTAACTTCCCCGTATGACTGAAATATTTCCCGTATTTTGTTTTCAGAAGTATCTTCTACCATATTTCCAACAAAAATATGCATTGTTTTGTACCTCCAAATCAGATTTTGTATTTAATAATATAATGATTTTATGATTTTATTTTTTTATTTCAGGAAGATCGGTATGTCTTCTGCCACCCTGCCGGTAGGCAAGTCTACGATCTATTGAGTGGAATCTGGCTTCGTGAACAGATAAATATTGACCGAGAAATTCTCTTCCATCTATATTCTTTATAGCTTTCTTTGCTTCATTTTCATTTGGCATCTCAACAAAACCAAAAGCTTTCCACATGCCATTGATCCTATCGATCAGAATAGTTACAGATTCAACTGTACCGAATTCTTGAAAAACCTCATACAGTCCTTCTTTTGTTACTTCACGCGTCATATTGCCAACAAAGATATTCATAAAAACTCCTAAAATATAATCTATTATGAAGAATAATTTTTTCTGAACCCATTTTTGTTTTTCATTTTTGGTTCAAAATATGTCAAGAATAACTTTGATTTTTACATAAAAAAATTCTTTTTAAGAAAAAATATTCATTTACGAAATTGCTGAAATGATCGATGAGATATTGATAGAAATAGGATAATAATAACACCTTATATGCATTTCGATTCTCACTGCTTGTCTTCTTACTTATTGCGAGAATACTTATTATACAGCATTATCTTCAAATCTTTTACTTCAATAGAAGCATACGTTTTACTGATTTATATTTGCAAACTTTGATTTTATAAAAATAAATACCTGAAGCTACTGCTTTATTGTTTTCATCTGTACCGTTCCAAGTAACTTCATTAATTCCTAATTTCAAATTTCTAATCTCTAATTTCTTTATTTTCTGTCCTTTGATATTGTAAATTGAAAGAACTCCAGTTTCATTTTCTTATTACATTGAAATTTCGTTTAACATCCGACCATTTAACTTTTTCTCGTGAATTATTTATACTTTCGAGATATTCGATTTGTTCTCGAGTATAATTTACAATTGCAATTACTTTATAGAACATTTGGGTGCTATATTGAGCAACAAACTCGTGAGTATGAGTTGTTTCAGTTGTAAAAGCTAAAAACCAGAAATGCTCATCATCAACCATTTCATTATATTTAACTATATATCCGTCCGGTGTTATCGGATCACCGAAAATGGTTGTATCCACAGCAGTCCACGTTATTACTGCATCCGGTTCAATGATCTCTACTTGTACATTAGTCGGTGGTGCTGGCGGAACATATTCCACAGTGATGTAGTTATATTTTATCAATGAATCAGCTTGTATTACATTGTTTACTTTTAGTTTAACGCTGTAAATACCTGAGTATGTATAAATGAAAGTTGGATTTTGAATGAAAGAATCGTAAGTTCCGTCATTTTCGAAATCCCATTGCCAAGTTATAATAGAATCCTGTGGAACTGATTCATCTGTGAAATTGACTGTTAAGGGAATATAACCTGATGTAGAATCTGCTGAAAAGTTACTTGTTAATCCTGAAAAATTGAAACCATCTAATACACATAAACCACTTTGCGTACCTACATATAAATTGTTATTAAAGAACGTGAAATCAAGTACATTGAGAGATGGAAGTCCTGTATTTAAAAAATTCCAAGTTACACCAAAATCCGTAGAAAATAATACACCATTATCTGCGCCAAAAGATGTAAATATCGTACCATTTGGAGCAATATACATATCTTCAGTTATGTAAGTACTGCTTAATTGGGAAAGTGTTGAAACAAGTGTCCAATTTGCACCGTAATCATTACTTTTCCAAAATTCATTATTGTTTGATAGATAATATAGGACACCATTATAAAAATCTATTGTTTTACAATTATCATAATATTGAGTCTCTAAAACCAATGACCAGTTTTCACCATTATCAGTAGATTTATATACTCCTCCAATATGATTTGGAGAACCTGCGGTTGCATAGATATCTCCATTGGGTATCTGAACAAAATCAAAAAAATCCGAAGAATGGGTGAAAGTCTGATACCAAGATGAACTAACGGGATTCCATTTATAAATTCCTCTCAGGGATCCACCATAACTCATAAGTGCACTATTACCTAAAGGTATCATACGTCTTGATCCTGTACCATAACCTGTAGAAAAAGTGTTTACCCAAGTGTTTCCATAATCTGAAGAATAATAAACTCCGTTATCTAAAGCTCCAACTAAAATACCGTCTGTTGTTACCGTAGCACCACCCATTGTATTGTGACCATCACGTGGTGGTGAATCATAGGAAGTCTGAATCCAAGTTTCACCTTCATCAGTACTTTTCCATACACCAATTTGGTTAATAGAATAAAAGTGATTAACATCATCTACAATCATTTTTTTTGCATAATCTGTATGAAGTACATTCCATTGTATGTCCGAAAATACTATTGTTGTTAGCGCAAAAAACAACACTGTGAAAATTAACTTCTTTTTCATTTTCTTCTCTCCTGTTTTTTTTATTTTTCTTTTCGTTACAGTTAACGTTAAAGCACTTATAGGAATCGTTCATCGAACAATTCAACGCAAACGCAACAAAACACCTAAAACTTATAAATATATTTTCTACTTTGCTAAAATATCCGCAGACACACTGTTGTTAGTCAATGAACCTCATTCCATTAATTTAAGTTCAGCTTTTTTTAATTTACTTTGTTGAAAATCCACGTCTAACCTTAAATTAAATTCTCAAATTTCTCACATCCGTTTTTTTAATGAAGTTATGCTATTCATACAAATCTCTTATTATGCTTTCAATTCGTTTTGCCAGTTCTTTTTTATTAATCTTATACTTACTCCATTTATCTTGTGATTCTCTGTTGGGGTTAGCTGAAAATCTAAGAGTTTGTCTATGATTTTTTAAATTAATCTTCATTGATTTTTCTTTAAACTCAATCGATGGAATTAACCATATATTTTCAATTTCAAATTTCTCTTTATTGTAATAAAAAAAGATAATAAAAAATTTCTCATCTTCACGGAATGTGTTTGTTCCAATATTGGTTGAAAATCGACCACGATTTAATTTGAATCTGCTTTTTACTTGAAGAAAAATTGGCTTATAACTCCCTTTAGGGTTAACAATTACATCAATCCCATCATCGTCAACATCAGGGATGAAGCAAGACAATCGTCCCGAAGAACCTATAGATATTAGTTCAATAAATCTCGACTCAAGTATTTTTCCTTTTTGTTTTGAATTACGTTCACTCATAATTTATAACCTCCATAATTTAATATAAATCTAATAAGCAGTTTGTATGTTGGTTTAGCCATCATACAACTTTTGTTGAACGAAGCAATCTATTCAGGCATTTTGTACCCCTCATAAAAAATAAAAAAGGACGCAACCTTAATTACGCCCTGAATAGAGGTATTCACATAACCGACCAACAAAAATAAGAAAGTGCGTCCGGCTCCTGACGGACGTATCATTCCTATTCATTCTGTTGATCTTAAAATTTTGAATTTTCTATTCAGAACAAATAATAAGATGCAAAATAAAATTTTTAAAATAGCTAAGTCATAATTTCTTTTCCTTCAAAATAATTACATTAACAAGTTCATAATGATTTTCTATAATTAACTGAGGATAAAATACGAAATTTTATTCATATTTGTCAAATTCTTTTATCAGTTCTATTATTATAGGAACGAATTTCTGTAATAGATGACTTAAAGGGCTTACACCGCTTGGATGTGGTAATGCAAGAAAAGTATACTCATTACAATCAATTGTTATTTGTAAGTCTTCTTTTGAGAATTTGTCCTTAACAATCATTTCGATTTCTTTCCATAAGTAATTATATGATTTAACATTGGGATTATCTGAAATTGAAACTATTTCATTAAATGCCACTGCACCTATACTGATAATTGTAGATAAATTGGGGAATAATTTTAATTCTTTTTCTTCTTTGAACCATTTATCAAAACATTTTTTGCTGGGTTCACTTCTATGGCTTGGGCATTTTGTGTGATGTGTCCAATAATACACTCCTGATTCATTTATTATGCTATTTGTAAATGATGTACCAAATATCTTAGCTATCTTTCCAATTGTATTTCTTCTATTATTGTTTAACTGTAAGTCATTTATTACGGAAACCTCACTAAAATTAGGTTGATCTTCTCTTTTTCTTGGCTGTTCTGTTATTATTAAACATTTAACCTTTTCAGGATGTTTGCATCTAAAATAGAATGGTTCATTATGTCTTTGTATAAAAGTACAGATTTCGCATGATTTGATTTCTGTTCTAAAATTTTCAAAATTCATTTTTCCTCCGATATTATATTACAATTTAATATTATTATAAATGCAATTTCAATGCCAAATCCTACGATAATTTTGTTTTCTATGAAGCCTTGCACTATAACTGTTTCTAAACACCATTAATAGAAATATGTTTTTTGAGTAAAATGAGACATTGTGGCTCATGAACGGGCAACGTTGGTAATATATGCCACACATTGTTTATTATTAAAATACGATTTGAAAAGTTTGATTTGAGAAGTGAAATGTAAATCGATCTGAAATCTCCAATCATAAATCGTAAATCAAATCTCTCACCGGCATCTTATGTTCCCTTTTGCTAAAAGGGAATAGCAAGGGATTCATTTCCCTGCAGCTTATGATGTAAAATAAACTATTGTGATGCAGGAATTATGATGAGTTAGAAAATTTCCAATCTCAAATCTTAAATCATAAATCGTGAATCAGTAAAAGAGAAAAAAAGATTTCAGATATGTGATTTGAGAAGTGAAATGTACATCAATCCTTCATCTTTTCCCGCATCGAATAGATATCCTCGACTCCATTATAAACAGCTAATATTTCTGCAACAATAGCGATGGCGATTTCCTGAGTTGTGGTTTTTCCAATGTTCAGACCGATGGGTGAATATATCTTTTCTAACAGGCTTCCTTCAATTTTTTTTTCTTTTATCTTTTTAAACGCTTCTTCCACTTTTATTGTGGAGCCTATCATTCCGATGTATTTCACATTAATGTTTTTCCTGCACAGGTTTTCCAGTATCTCGTTATCATGAATATGACCATGTGTGAAAATGATAACCGCATCATTCTCCCTGGGAGAAAATTTATTCAGATATTCACTGTAATCGACAGCAAAAACTTCTTTAGCTTCCGGGATCCGCTCTTTATTGGCAAAGTCTTCACGGTTATCTATCACAATGCAGTAAAACCCGATAGAGCTTAAAACGGGAACGACACTTCTGCAGAGATGTCCGGCACCAAAAATGTAAATCTTTTTTGCAGGTGGAAAATACTCGAAATAAATTTTTGCATTTCCACCACACTGCATGCCGATACCTTCTGAGGTTTCGGTCAGTTCAAATGCCAGGAGACAATTCTCTTTTGTTTTATGCAGATCTTTGCATTTATCCAGCACCATTAATTCCAGTTTTCCGCCGCCTACCGTTCCCTCGAACGTTCTATCTTTATAGGATATCAATTTGAAGCCGGTTCTACCAGGGGTTTTTTCCACACCTTCTACCACCGTTGCCATTACAAAAGCAATTCCATTTCGCTGGTTTTCCACTGCTCTTTTTAAAATATCAAATACCGGTATTTCCATTTTTATTTCCTTTTTTTTATATCTTTGAACGTATTCAGATTCTGGAAGATCACTTTATCGTCAACTTCAATGTATTTTCTTTTTTTATTATAAAGTAATATAACTTCCCGAAGATTTGATCTATCCTGATTTTTCAGAATTAATTCTTTAAAATCCTGTGAAAATAATATTGGATGTCCTGCACGTTTTTTCCCATTTATTTCACATGACGGTTGAAAGATAAAATGCTCTTCATCCAGAAAATCGATAAGTTTTTTATAAATAGCAAGTGGTACAAAAGGCTGGTCTATCATTTGCAGTAGAACCGGATGCTTTCCTGTGGTTGCAGAAAATCCCTTTAATATGGAAGAGAACATTCCAAGATGATGCTTCTCATTGAAGATGAATTCGATTTTCTCCGAGGGAAAATTCTCTTTTTTCACTACCTGCCGAACATTCTCTAAATTATCTCCCAGTATGATATACACTTTTGTAGAAAAAGAAAGCATCTTTTCCAGGATAATGCTTATCAGCATCTTCCCATCGATTTCCAGAAGTGCTTTTTCCGTTCCCATTCTGCTGGATTGCCCGGCAGAAAGTAATATCGATTCTATCTTTTTTTCCATAACTTCTAACTAAATTTATTGACACATTTAAGGTCTATAAATAGACATATCCAAAATTAAATGTGAAATAAAAAATGTCAAATTTTATCATTGCAGGGGTAATATGGAATTAAAGAAGGATTTGATCGATCAGGTAAACCGCTTAACTAATATTGGAATTGCACTTTCTTCTGAAAAAGATATAAATAATTTCTTTAAACTGATATTGGATGAAGCGATAAATTACACAAACTCGGATGGAGGAACTGTTTACACGGTTTCAGAAGATAAAAAAAGTGTCGATTTCAAAGTGATCTGTACACGTTCGATGAATTTGCAGCTTGGCATCGCCGATACTTCAAAATGGCCCAGCGTTCCACTTTATGATAAAAAAGGTAAAAAGAACATAAAGAATTTTGTTTCTTATGTTGTTCACACCGGAAAATCTACCAGCATCGATGATGTATATAATCAGGATGTTTTTGATAACAGCGGCACAAAAAAATATGATAAAATAAATAACTACCGCTCGATATCGATGGCTGCCATTCCATTAAAAAACCACGAAAATGAAGTTCTTGGCGTGATTCAGCTCATTAATGCAATGAACGAAAAAAATGAGATCATACATTTTTCCGAACAGCATATTACAATGCTAACGTCCCTTGCATCGCAGGCGGCAATAGCTCTTTCCAACAAAAAACTTATCCAGGGTCTGGAAAATCTCTTATACCAATTCATCAAAAGTATTGCAGCCGCTATAGACCGTAAATCTAAATATACGGGCGGACACATCAACAGGGTGGCTACGCTTTGTGAAGAAATATCAAAAAAAATTCAGAAAGATAAAGTGTATTTCAAAGATTTGCTTTTTTCCGAGGATGAACTCCAGGAGATCAGCCTTTCGGGATGGATGCACGATATAGGCAAGATCACCACTCCCATCTATGTTGTAGATAAAGCAAAAAAACTGGAAACGATCTTTGACAGGATCGAACTGGTAGATACAAGATTTGAATTGATAATCTCACTTATCCGGCATGATGTTATCTGCTGCCGGGATGATAATAAAAGGCAGGGACTAAAAGACAGGCTGAAACAGCTTGAAGAAGACCGGGAATTCGTGAAGAAAGTCAATACGGGTGGTGAGTTCATGAAAGATGAAGACCTCGATAGAATTGATAGAATTTATAATTTCAAGTATGAAACCGGTGGGAAAAAATATTTCCTGATAAACGAAAATGAAAAAAAAAATCTTTCCATCAGGAGAGGAACACTGCTTCCCCAAGAATTTGATAAAATGCGTGAACATGCCATCGTAACTCACGAAATGCTTTCCAAACTTTCCTTCCCCAGGAAATTCAGCAACGTCCCGCTTTATGCTTCTTCACATCACGAAAAACTTAACGGGCAGGGTTATCCATTCAAACTTACTGCAGACGAACTTCCCGTTCAAGCCCGCATCATTGCCGTTGCCGATCTGTATGAAGCACTCACTGCTTGTGATCGACCATATAAAAAAGGAAAAACACTATCCGAATCCCTGAGGATCATGGGTTTTATGGCTAAAGATGGAGAGATAGATAAAGACCTGCTGAATTTGTTCATAGACTCCGGGCTATACCTGGAATACGCAGAAAAATTCCTGAAACCGGAACAGATAGACGAAGTGGATACAGAGAAGATCAAAGCAATGTACAAATAAAAAATGAATGAACTATCGAAGATCCACTTAAAAGAATTGTGCAAACTTAAACAGAAGAAATACAGGGAAACCACAGGAAAAGTCATTATCGAGGGTACTCGATTAATAAATCAACTTTTGCAAAGCAGAATCAAATTGGAAGAGATATACACTTCCGATATAGATAAATTCGATAACGCAGATTATTCATCTTCAAAATTATTCCACGTAGAAAAATTTCAGTTAGAAAAGTTATGTTCCACAAAA
Source organism: Candidatus Cloacimonadota bacterium (assembly GCA_030595905.1). Classification (GTDB taxonomy): domain Bacteria; phylum Cloacimonadota; class Cloacimonadia; order Cloacimonadales; family TCS61; genus JACNIV01. Next base: position 16,212 of record JAUVLE010000020.1, read on the forward strand.
CATCCCCAGGATATTGCCGCACTTATCGAAGCAAAAACAAATCCCATCAAAGATACGGAATTCCTTTTGTACCTGGACGGCATCGGTGAACCGGGAAACCTGGGAACGATCATCAGAACAGCGGCTGCAGCTGGAATTTCCGGCATCATTCTATCTCCGGATTGCTGTGAAGTGTTCAATCCCAAAGTCATACGTTCATCCCTGGGATCTGTGTTTTTCATGCCTATGGAAATTCACGGTGAGAGCTGGCTGAAAATGCAGGATGCAAAGATCATCGTTACCACTTTAAATGAATCGCTCTCACTTTTTAACCTGAAACGACCGGAAGGAAATATCATCCTTGTTCTTGGTTCGGAAGCAGCAGGAGTGAGAAAAGAAATTATAGAATTAGCCGATTTCAAGGTAAAGATACCTATTTCTAAAAAGATCGAATCGATGAATGTGGCAGTTGCGGCTGGAATTGCCATGTATCATTTAATACTTACAGATGAACACAGATAAACACGGGAATAAAATATTTATGTTTTCCCGGAATATCGAGAATGAAAAACACAATATCTGCTCTAACTTGTAAAAAACTCTGGCTTGCTCCTCTTGCCGGCATCACAGATAAAGCTTTCAGAACGATCTGTAAACAATGCGGAGCAGATGTAGTGATAAGCGAAATGGTGAGTGCAGACGGCTATATTTACAATAAAAGCAGGAGCATGAAATATGTAGATTTCACAGAATTTCAAAGACCGTTCGGGATACAGATCTTTGGTTACAAACCACCTGTAATGGCAAAAGCTGTAGAAATGATATTGGAAAAAAGACCTGACTTTATTGATATAAACATGGGCTGTCCTGTGAGGAAAGTGATAAAAAGGGGTGCCGGTTCCGCTTTGATGAAAACCCCTGAACTGGCAGTTGAGATCATCTGTGAAGTAAAAAAAGTTCTCGATGGAACCAATATTCCGTTATCTATAAAAATTCGTTCCGGCTGGGATGATTCCAATATGAATGCTGTGGATTTCGGCAAGAGAATGGAAGATACCGGAATCGATATGATCTGCATTCATCCACGAACAAGAAGTCAGATGTTCTCCGGCAGAAGTGATTGGACTCTGATAAAGAAGTTGAAAGAAAAGCTGTCCATTCCGGTTATCGGTAACGGTGATATCAGAAATGCGGAAGATGCCCGGGAAATGTTCAAAGAAACAGGATGCGATTCTGTAATGATCGGAAGAGGTATAATCGGTAACCCGTGGTTATTTGCAGAAATAAAAGGAATTATGTCAAATAGTAATAATTTCGATAATTCAGAAAAATTAGAAATAATAAAAGATCATTTTATATTAGCTATAAAAAATAAAGGCGAGGATAATGCTATCAAGGAAATGAGAACCCACTTTTCATATTATACAAAAGGATTCCAGGGAGGAGCAAAAGTAAGGGAATTAATAAATAGTAGTTTAAATAAAAGTGAAATCCTGGAAGCTATCGAACAGCTATATCAAGGAAAAAGAAAAAAATGAACAAGATTGATAATCTCCTCTGGCAAGCAAAAATGCAGAAGGACAAGAACTGGCTTAAAGCCAGGAATCTTCTTAATGACGCTCTAGAAGAGGAACCGACTAACATCGATATTCTTCGAACTATCGCTGAACTCTATCATTCTAAAAAGCTATTTCATAAAGCAATCGTATATTACCAGATGATCATCGCCCAGAATGAAGAAGATGAACAGGCAATATTCCGTGCAGCAAATTGCTTCCTGTTATTGAACGAATTCAAGATCGCTATAGATTATTATGATAAGATCAAATTACCATTCCCGGAATTACTCTACAATAAAGCATTTGCATATTCAAAATTGAAAAATAACGATAAAAGTATTGAAATTCTAAAAGAACTTCTGAAATATATTGTTAGTTCCGAAATACCATACATTTTTATTGCAGAATTGTATTTTACTAAAAAAAAATTTAATGAAGCAATTTTCTATTTAAATAAAGCAGAATCTTCTTTTGGAAAAAGAGGAACAATATTCTACTTGAGAGGACTGGCCAATTTTCAATTACATCATTGGTTAAAAGCGTATGTTGAATTTCAAAGCGCAGAAAAAATGAAAGTCAGAACTCCTCACTTTTATCGTACTTATGGAATTACATGCGAGATGATAGGTAAAACGACCAGAGCTGTCGATCTCCTTTTGAAATGCATCAAGCTGTTACCTTTTGACCCAGCCGGCTATATCGAACTTATAAATTTATATATTAATCATAACAGGACGATGGAAGCATATTCGATAGTTAAACTTGCAAAGAAGAACCTGCCTACTTCTATAACTATTACTATGCTGTATAATAAGATACTGGAAAATTTAAGAAAAGAAAGATGATCTTGGTTTATTTAAAGAAACAGAAAATGGTGAAAAATAATGCTTGAATATTTACAATTTTTCTGGTGGATGATCGTAATTATTTTCCATATTCTGGGAGTTATTGCTGCGATCGATGCAATTATGAAAGGACGCACAGCTCAGGGTTCGATAGCCTGGGCGATCTCGCTTCTATTCTTTCCATACCTGGCATTACCAATGTATTACATTTTTGGAAGCAGAAGATTTTATGGATATGTAATTGCCAGACGTTCCGGTGACCTGGAAATAAACAATATCGCTAAGGATCTTTTATCGAAGTTAGAAGAAAATAATTTCTCCTGCAACGATCCCGATACAAATTATAAGGTTGTCGAAGAACTGGCTCAGATGCCTTTCACATGCTGTAATAATGCAGAATTGCTTATTAATGGAGAAGCAACTTTTCAATCCATTTTCAAAGAAATAGAAACAGCAGAAGATTACATCCTCATCCAGTTTTATACTGTTCTCGACGATACACTCGGTAGAAAATTGCGAGAACATCTCATCCGAAAAGTGCAGGAAGGCATACGGGTTTATTTTCTATATGATGAAATCGGGTCTAAACAGCTTCCCAATAGTTATATAAAAGAATCACGCAAAAATGGGATTAAAATATCTCATTTCAAAACAACAAGAGGTTGGACCAACAGGCTTCGACTGAACTTTAGAAATCACAGGAAAATCGTGGTGATCGATGGTAAAAAAGCTTACGTGGGCGGATTGAACGTAAGTAATAAATATTTAGGAACCCATCCGAAATACGGCTTTTGGAGAGATACTCATGTTCTGGTGGAAGGACCGTCCGTACAATGTGTCCAGCTTTCTTTTATTGCTGACTGGTACTGGGTAAATCATTCTGTTCCGGAATTGAACTGGCAGCCCAAAGCATCAAAAAAAGGAAATAAAAGGATGATCATTTTACCATCCGGTCCTGCAGATGACCTTGAAACTTGCGGAATTTTCTTTGTTCATGCAATTAATTCTGCCAGGCATCGTTTGTGGATCGTAACTTCCTATTTCGTACCGGATCAGCAGGTTATTTCTGCTCTTCAGCTTGCAGCCCTGCGTGGTGTCGACGTGAAAATAATCATTCCCCAAAAATCTGACCTGCGGATAACCTATCTATCTTCTTATTCTTATTTGAAAGAGATCATCCGGACAGGTGCGAAAATATATCGATATATAAAAGGATACCTTCACCAAAAAGCAATGCTTATAGACGATAAGGTCGCAGTTCTGGGAACAGCAAACCTGGATAATCGCTCGTTCAGAATAAATTTTGAGATCAATATGCTGGTTACGGATAAAGATTTTGCTGCAGAAGTTGAAAAAATGATGGAAGATGATCTTTCACATTCTTTTCAAGTAGGAGTGGAAGATTATGAAAAACGTACTTTCTGGTTTAAACTTGCCGTAAGAATTGCGCGTTTATTTGCTCCGTTACAATAAAATAAGAATGGAAAAAGTAATCTGCCTTCGCAGAGAAAAGCATGAAGATTATTACGACGGCACGACAAGAAGAATAAAGATCAAAGAATAAAGATCAAAGACTAAAGCAAAAAGCAAAAAGCAAAAAGCAAAAAGCAAAAAGCAAAAAGCAAAAAGGGAAAGGGAGAAAGCAAAAAATTAAGAATTGTCTTGTCCTAAAATAAGTTGTCACTTATGGAGTTCAAGATGAACTGGAGATATGTTCAGAGAACGAGTAGAATGAGTCGTCGTATAAAACTCGAGTCGGGTTCAATACAGGTGATGAAAAATTGAAGAAGATGAGAAATATAAATGCGAAATAAACGAACTTGTTAGTAGATAATAATAATTAATTCTCCTTCATTACCGTGTCTTGAGATAATAAGTAAAAAATCTAAAACTGTGCCGGAACCGTTAAACTCATATCTCCTTTAATATCTCTTCGATAGCTTTTTTCAGTTGAACATCATCATCATTTATAATTTGCTTCGGTGTGGGTTCCACGATAATATCCGGGACAACACCGCTGCCTTCCATATTTGTGCCGTCAAACCTGAAAATACCATTTGTGGGCATCCGCATACTGGAGCCATCCATAAAATACTGATGGCCTGTTCCGATAACAGATCCGCTGGTCGGCATCCCGATAATCGTTCCCAGTTCCATTTGTCTAAAGATAGTGGGAAATATCTCCGCATCGGAAAAAGAGTTTTCATTGATCAGGAGCACCACCGGTTTTCCCCATGTTTTATATGGAATATCGTATTTTGCCGCATCAAAATATCTGCGTGAGATACTTGCATAATATTTTCTTGTCAGCACTTCGATGAGTTTATCGGTTATACCTCCGCCGCCATTATTCCTCACATCGATGATCATTGCTTCTTTATCGGAATTTTCTGCAAACATATCCTGAACGAATTTTTTATAGCAATCGTTACTCATTCTCCTGATGTGCAGGTATCCAACTTTTCCAGCGGAGAGTTCTTCCACTATTCTACGTCTTTCTTCTACCCAGTTATCATAATACAGATCACGGTTTTTACTAAAACTCAATCCTTTGATAGTTGCTATTTTTACCGCATCTCCGCTCTGGAATCCAAGTTTTAACTTCTCACCCACTTTATCCATAAAAAGCGGATCGATCTCTTTTTTATTTCCTACTTCTTTTCCATCCACAGAGAAAAGGATATCACCTTTTTTTACATGATTTGGTTTAGATAATTTAGAATTTCTGAAAACTTTTTTCACCCTCACTCCATCGAAAGGAATATCCTTTAAATCCAGGATCATCCCGCAATAAGCGCTTTTATATTTTTTAATTTCAGATTCCTTGCGTGGATAATACCCGGTATGAGATGCATTTAATTCACCTATCATCTCATGTATGATCAATTTTAATATTTTCGGTGTGAAAGCATATTCCATGTATTTGGAAAATCTTTTTTTGGATTTTTTCCAATCGATACCATGCATTTTGGGATCGTAGAAATTCTTTCCCAATTCGATCCAGGCTTGATCGAAAATATCTCTGTTAAGCTTCATTTTGTCGTATCGATATTTGAATTTATTCTTAACTGTTTCCATCTTTTTCGTTTTCGGATCCAGTTTTTTCAATTGTTCCTTTTCTATGAAATAAAATGATTTATTTTCCTCGTTATAAACAATGTTCCCGGGTTTTTTGGAAAAGGAATATATACGTTTATCACCCTCCCCGAAATAATCGACTTTCCGCAGGGTCGTCTTTTTCTCGAACGTATTCAGATAATAAAACATCGAATCATTCAGAACGTGGACTATCTTATTTGTTCCGGATTTGGAAACGATCGTGGTTATTCGCTGGTCTATGTTTTCCAAGTCGATCGAGATCGAATCGGTTCCTGCTTTCTTATCTTTCTCTTCCTTGTAATTCTGAACAGGATCCAATATCGCTTTCCAGTTATCTTCATCTTTATAGAAATCCTTCTTCGCCAGCAGATCGATGCGGCAGATCTCCTTATTTTTAGTAAAGAATGCAGATCTATGATCTTTTCCCCAACAGAGATTATTCAGATATCC
>JAUVLE010000232.1 GCA_030595905.1 Candidatus Cloacimonadota bacterium
TCCATACAATCCATATTATAACATCGCACCGTTTTGAGTTCAAAGTCTGGTTGCATAGGTGGAACCGAGTCAATTAATTCTAAATGTTTCTTTTCATTCTTATCCATATCCGTTCCCTTATTTTGAAATCGCATAACACTACACCCACGCTGTGCGTGGCGTGCTTCTCATTAGCTACCATTTTTGCAGATAACTTAATTAATAAACAATAAATTAAACAAATCATCTTCTATTCTGAATATTTTTTTATCAATAATAATTAGCCAATGGTTTTCTTTCACCCGTAACCCATACCTATTAGTTTCAAGCATCATATCGCCTTCTGGGTCAACTGCATGTGTAACAATATCCGATTCATTGTTATACAAAAAATGATATATTTTCTCCCAATTTTTTCTTTTATATTGAATATATTTTGTTGTTTTCCTGAGTTTTAACTTTTTCATTATTTATCACCTTAATAATTTTATGATTTCATTAAACAACATTCCGCTTCGATGCGGTTGCTCATCTCTTTTTAGTGGCACGCCGGCATTATGCGAAACTAATCACAACCAATGACGCCTTCTCATTAGTGTCAATTTGCACCAAATAAAAATTAGTTGTGTGTTGTTTCTTCAATTTCCGCTGTATATTCATATTTTTTTAATTCATCTTCAGTTACAAGTTGTTTATGTTTTTCAATTTCACTATTACAAATATCAGTTTCATCTAAATCATATCTCGTATCAATGAAGAACGCATTTGATTTTCTGTTTCTCTTATAAATTACAATCGAGTGTTTCATTTTTCCCTCCATCTTTATTTGACGCAAACTGCCACTAACAAGTCTATCCACAACAAGTCGTGGCATCTCCATAACATTACACAACATAAAAGCCCAGAATGAGCTTATATCCAATTCCACAATATTTCCGTTTCATACACGTTACTAAATAAATACTGTGCTTTCAAATGTAATCCAAAATCTTCAAATACTAAACTTTTATTTAAACTACCCTTATCATCAATCCAACATAATTGAATACAATATGCTCTTTGCTCTTCATAATAATAGACTATACCATGTTTTATTTGTTCATCATTTTCATAATGTAGTTCCAAAATATCATTAACAAAAAAATCTACACCATTGCTATCTTTTCCTACAAACATATCTGCCTGTGAGGAATTGGTTATAATATTGCTCTTATTTTTGTATATTCTTGATTTCTGTTTTTCTACAAATTTACATTGAGCCATTTCATCTCCTCCGCCCGTTCTGGACTATTTGGACGACATTCTACTGAATGCTTCCTGTTTCACAGAATGAGCTAAGTCTCTCATTTCTCCCAACACTGCACACCACGAACCACAGCTAAAGCAGTTTATCGTGGCGTGCCTCCATCACATCAATTATCCCAAGAATCGGGAGACTCATTCGGAAGTGGAATATATATTTGCAAGTTTATAGCCCCATACCGCCTGCAATTTTCAGTGTATTCCTCAAATTCATCAGTTTTTAATTTTGTTGTAGATTTTACAACAACGAATATTTCATCATTAATTTCAACTTCTTTGATTTTAAGAAACATTTTACTCATTATTTGATGAACTTCGTCAACTGTATATCCCATTTCTTCTGCAAGCATAGCATAAACAAGACTCCATAAGTACGCATTCTGTTGCACACTCCGCTGCTGTTTTTCCGTTGAAACAGTGACGAGAACGCCAAATTTTGCAATTTCGAGTAATCCTTTTGCATAATGAAAAGCTTTTTTGAGTTCAGTAATATCAAAACATTTGTAAGTTACTGGTTTCACTTTTTATTTCCCTTTCTATTTCTTCCGTCTTAATAATGAAGCTATCTCATCCCAAATTTCACGCTGAGAGTTAATCCGCTGTGTTAAACTCTTCTGATAATCTTCAATGTCTTCTAACACATCAGAATATTTATAACCCTTAAACGATGCTATAATTGTACCTAAGTCACATAACTCGACACGGATATAGTGAATGACCTTCCTCAATCTTGGTGCTGCGATATTTATTCCGTAGATATTATTCAGGAATATTGCAATCTCATTATTCGTATGGAATTTCGATCTTGATTGTTTCAATGTTCGGAATAAATGGTTGGCGACTCTCACCTCTTCGCTATTCAATTCGTGAGTTTGTTTCTCAAAATTTTTGATCATAATTTCCCCCTTTTTTGTTATTTCATTGGACGACATTGGACAACATTCTACTGAATGCTTTTTCCTTCATAGACCGTTGCTTGTGTGAAGTCTTCCACAATCTCCAGAAACTTAGATTTCGATAGTCCCTACCGTATTTTTTCATTATTTCTTCTACCCTGTACTGACATTTTTTAGCTCGGCAATATCTATCTCCATTCCCTGATAAACACGGCAGAGGAGAAAACTCAGGGAAATAAAACTCCCCTGCCGGCTACACGTGTGGTGCTAATTAAAATGGGACTCCATTATCATCATTTGCCGGTTTTGTAGATTCATCAATAGCATTTTCTCCGACCGGAATTTCTTTGATGTTCATTTTTTTGTATTCATTTGAGCTTATGATCTTATTTTGCAGCCATTCCGGCAATGAATTAAGTAAGTTTTCATTGTATGGATCTTCTTGAAATGAAAGGAATCTGGTTTGTCTTGATAGTTCAGGAATACTCATACCTTCAAGTATTTTAGAAACACTTGTGATCTTTTCATATTGATTTCCACTTGTTTTAGCTGTTACGTGAATAACCGTGATCAAACAAGGATTGCCAATAACTTTTTCAATATCAAAACCATTCAATTCTTCTACTGTAAATGCTTTTCCTCTCCAGCTTACAAGGTCTTTAAAAAGATTTGACTTTTCATTCAAAGAATCAGTGTAATCTTTAAAAATACACGGAATAAAATCTTTTTCTTCATCTGAATCTTTCGGTGTATATTTATGAGTTAAATTCGGCAATTCCCAACCAATCTGAATTTTATGTGATGGATTAAAACTTCCTTGATATTCCTCAACGTGAGTTCCTAAATCAACAATCGAATAACATATTGCAAGATGAGTTCCCTCTGCAATCAATTTTTTTTCATACTTTTCATTACTACCATATACTTTATGTGACATTTTCTTCTCCTATTTTTATTTGTTTTGGATATTTAACTGGAAATTTTGGTTTGGGATAATTATTTTCAATTTCCCATAATTCATAAATGTTTTCAATGGTTTGCAATGACAAAATGTCAATTTCAATGAATTTATATTTTGGACTATCATCTACATTACAAGTTCCACGATGTGAACCTTTGAATTGAACTAATGCAATTCTATCAATTTTGAAATTAAAACATTTTTCAGCTAAATGTTTATAAGCTGAAATTTGATATTTATAACTACTCCAAATATTCCCGCTTTTCCAATCTAATAACCAGCGTTCAGTTTTACCTTTCTTGTTTTCAATATCACAAATAAGATCGGCAGTTCCAGCCCATTTAACGTCTTTATGCCACATTGGATATTCGGTTGCAACAGGAACTGGTTTAGTTTGTTGCCAGAATTGAACAAACTCTTGCAATCTTTTAATTTCTTCTACTTCCAAATCATCAGTTTCGATAATAGTGCCAAATATCATATTCGCAACCATTGTGTGAAAATGAGAACCTAAATCTGCACGTTCACCTGAATATTTCATTGCAGCATCAAATGAAGTTGAATTACCTAACCATTTCATAAAGCCAATACCCTTATCCATAACATTCAAAAAAGACGTTACAGACGGCTTAAATATTTTTTCTGACTCATACCACCTTCCATTGATTAAATCGTGTCTGGTAGGTATAATTTTAAGTTGTAAAGCAGATTTCAAATATATATCGTTATCCATTACTCCCCCTTTTTTGCATATTTAACGTTTTCTGCATAGTGTTCAATCTCTCCGAATTGATAATCCCAGATCATTTCACCGTCAATTTCGTCAAGGATACCGGTTAGAATATCCTTATCTTCGATTAATTTCAAATCTAATATTGAGACCAGTGTCCACTGGAATAATACCCTGATCTTGTTTTTCAGTTTATCAGCATTTGCGATGTATCGCTTTGCTTGATTAATTTGCATCTGAAATGCTTTTTCCACTTCTGGTTTTCCAAATTGACTTTCAATAAATTTCTCACAGGATATAACTCGTTGATCAACAAGTTTGATCATCGTGTTGATCTTTAACAACTTATTTAATGTTTCTTTCGTTTTCATTTTAGACCTCCAA
>JAUVLE010000316.1 GCA_030595905.1 Candidatus Cloacimonadota bacterium
GCCGATAACATTAGGCAGCACAATAGAGGCAAATCACAATCCACTTGACTATAAAAATATTTGCGGCTAGATAAAAAAATATAAGGTTACTATGAAGTCTGGTACTCCCAGTTTCTATTACGGTTACCTAAAAAAATCCAGAAGTGGCGATTTCGATTCTATGAAAATGGCTATCTCCGGTGCGGATACATTAACAAAACAGATATTTGACGGTTTTTTACAAAAACATAATCTTAAAATATTGAATGCTTACGGAACCACAGAGACAAGTCCTGCAATATCTATAAATACTCCGAATGAAAATAAACTTGGAAGTGTAGGTAAACCAATTCCTGGTGTTCAGGTTAAAATAATACATATTAAAACGGATGAGGAATTGCCGGTAAATACTATTGGGAAAGTTCTTGTAAAAGGTGATATGGTAATGAAAGGTTATCTTGGTGATCTGGAAGAAACATCTCTTCGCATTCATAAAGGTTGGTATGATACTGGTGATATGGGATTGATCGATGAAGACGGTTTTTTATGGCATAAGGGTCGTTTGAAGCGTTTTGTGAAAGTTGGTGGAGAGATGATCTCACTTGTTAAAGTTGAAGAAGTATTAAATAAATATCTTCCGGATGAAGTTATCTGCTGCGTGGTAGATGTGCCGAATCCTATAAAAGGTGCAGATGTGGTTGCCGCTATCACAACAGGAGAGATAGACACAAAAAAAATTCTTAAAAAAATGGCTAACGAATTGCCTGCAATTGCACTTCCCAGAGAATTCCACATACTTGAAAATATACCAATGATGAGTAGCGGAAAAGTTAATTTCCGTGAAGTTGAAAGACTTTGCAGGGAGATCCACAAAGAGAAGAATAGAAAGAAAAAATATAAAGGTAAAATATAAGAAGCATTTTACCCGCGGAATACGCTAAAGAACGCGAAAAAGAAAAATAGTAGTTCTGGTTACCAAACCCCTGTTTGGTAACCAGCAAAAGTAATTCTCTTTCCCAATGCTCTCATTGGGAACGTACAGCATTTTCAAACAGGGGTTTGGAAACGAGATTGAGAAAGCGACGTTGGTAAACGTCGCTCAAAAAAGAAAAAAGGAACAATATGAAACATATAATTATTCTAGGTGATGGGATGGCTGATCATCCAATTGAAAAACTGGGTAATAAAACACCTCTTCAAGCTGCAAATATTCCCAATATAGATAAATTAGCAAAAATGGGAAGATGTGGACTATTTCAATCTGTCCCACTTGATATGCCGCCCGGGAGTGAAGTTGCAAATCTGGCTGTTCTGGGTTACGATGTTCATAAAGTATATGAGGGCAGAGGCGTGTTGGAAGGCGCAAGTATGGGCGTTGAAATAAAGAAAGGTGATCTTGCTATGCGCTGCAATCTTATCTGTATTGAAGATGGGAAGATAAAGAACCATTCTGCCGGACATATCAGTACGGACGAATCGCATATTCTCATAGATTTTTTGAATGAAAAGCTGAGTAATGATCTTGTAAAATTCCATAAAGGAATCAGTTTCCGTCATTTACTTGTTGTAAAAAATGGAAATAACGACCTTAAATTTACGCCGCCACACGATGTTCCCGGAACTCCATTTAAAGATGTGATGATAAATCCAACCGGCAAAAGCGGGGAAGATACTTGTAATTTACTGAATGATCTAATTTTGAGATCACAGGAATTATTGAAGGATCATCCGATTAATAAGAAGCGAATTGCAAATGGAAAAGATCCGGCGAATTCGGTTTGGTTTTGGTCTTCCGGCTACAAACCTTCGATGAGAACACTGAATGAAAAATATGGAATAACAGGTGCCGTAATTTCCGCAGTGGATATTATCAAAGGTCTCGGAATCTTTGCCGGAATGGATGTGATTGAAGTGGAAGGTGCAACCGGACTTACCGACACAAATTATGAAGGTAAGGCGGAAGCCGCTGTGGAAGCTATCAAAACTCACGATCTTGTCTATCTGCACGTAGAAGCTACCGATGAAGCGGGACATTCAGGTGATGCAGAACTTAAAATCGAAGCACTCGAATATTTGGATAAACGAATTGTGAAATATGTTTTGGAAGAGACTTCTAAGCTGGGAGAAGATGTTGCCATAGCTGTGTTGTCGGATCATGCAACGCCTTGTGAAGTGCGAACCCACACTCACGATGCAGTTCCTTTTATTATTTATAATCCGCAATTAGAAGCTGACGAAGTTACCGAATACAACGAGGAAAGCTGTAAAGCCGGTGGATTTGGGTTGATAGAAGAAGATGAATTTATAAAGACTTTGTTGGGGAAAATGTAAACCTTTGGAACGGTTGGAAATCCGGTACGACTTAACAGAAACTTGTCCTAAGCACCAAAGGTGTCTTGGGATAAGT
>JAUVLE010000072.1 GCA_030595905.1 Candidatus Cloacimonadota bacterium
ATACTCATAAATAATAATTAAATCATTCGTTTCTTCATTATCAACAAAGAAACCGGTCATGTGAATGCATATTTCCCGCTTTTTATTCCCAAAAGTTTCTTTGAAAAAGAAGCAGAGCATGTGGAAGGTTTTGCCAAAGAATGTGCTGTGGTAACTCATTCCAGGCTGGAACATGATGGCAAAGGTGGATTGAAACCTGCAGGAAAACTTACGGAAGAACTGATCGTGCGTCCCACCAGTGAAACCATTATCGGTGCATCTTTCAGCAAATGGGTGAATTCATATCGAGACCTGCCGCTTTTAATAAATCAGTGGGCAAATGTAGTTCGCTGGGAAATGAGAACACGCTTGTTCCTGCGAACCACCGAATTCCTCTGGCAGGAAGGTCATACTGTCCACGAAACAAAAGAAGAAGCCCTGGAAGAAACTTATAAAATGCTGGATGTTTATACTAAATTTGCAAAAGAATACCTGGCGATTCCTGCAATTAAAGGGGAAAAAACCGAATCTGAAAAATTTCCGGGAGCTGTTTCAACCTTTACTTTTGAAACTATGATGCAGGATAAAAAAGCACTTCAAGGTGGCACATCCCACTTTTTGGGTTTGAATTTTGCAAAAGCTTCCAACATAAAATTCCAGAATAGAGAAGGCAAAGAAGAATACGCATGGACAACTTCCTGGGGTGTTTCCACACGGCTTATCGGTGCACTCATCATGGCTCACAGCGATGATAACGGACTTGTTCTTCCACCAAAGATAGCTCCTCTGCACATCGTCATTGTTCCTATTCATAGAAATGAAGAAGAACACAAGAAAGTGTTAGGTTTCATCGATGAACTTACATCGAAGATCAAACATCTTCGTTATAATGAAGAAAAGATAAGACTCAAGATCGATGACCGTGATATGCGTGGTGGTGAAAAATTATGGGAGTGGATAAAAAAAGGCGTTCCTGTTCGACTGGAGATCGGTCCACGCGATATCGAAAACAGTTCTGTCTTCCTGGGAAGAAGAGATAAACAGCCCAACGAAAAACAAAGTATGAACACCGATGAATTCCTTGATAATATCACATCTATACTGGATGAAATGCAAAATAACATATTTGAAAAAGCTTTGAATTTCCAAAAAGAAAACACGATAAACATCGATGATAAAGAAGAATTCTACAGATTCTTTACTCCCAGAAATAAAAAAAATCCTGAAATCCACGGCGGTTTTGCCGGAAGCCACTGGTGCGGCAGCAGCGAATGTGAAGAAAAAATAAAAGAAGACCTCAAGGTCACGATCCGCTGCATCCCACTCGATGCTAAAGAAGAAAAAGGAAAATGCATCTGCTGCGGAAAAGAAAGCAGTAAAAGAGTTATTTTCGCAAAGGCATATTAATGAAATTCTGGATAGATAAGGAAAGTTCCATTTATCTTTTTCAGCTTTTAAAAGCTGCAGGAATACTGGATGATTATGAAGATATCAGGCATACAATAAATAAAGGACTTGTTTCTGTTAATGAAGAAAATGTTTTTAACCAGCGGCACATCCTGAAAGGTGGAGATACTGTCCGCTTCAAACAATCTCATGTAAAGATATTGGAGCGTGATATAGATGGAAAAACTTTCGATGAAAAGATATTATCTTCTGAGCCGGAAGGAAACATCAAGCATGGAAATGTGAAAAGCTGGAAAACAAAACCCCTGAAACCGGAGATAGACCTGAACAAAGAATTGGGGAATATTTCCAGGAAGCTTCATGAAAAACTGATTAATCTAAGTTACACGATATCTTGTGCCGAATCCTGCACCGGCGGCATGATCCAGGAAATCCTCACTTCACATTCGGGCTCTTCCGAATATTTCATCGGTGGAATTGTAAGTTATGCAGACAAAGCAAAAACAGATGTTCTGAAAGTAAGGAAAAAAACTATCAAAGAATTTGGAGCAGTAAGCAAGGAAACCGTTCTCGAAATGGTTAAAGGCGTTCAGAAAATATTTGGAACAGATATAGCCTGTGCTGTTACAGGCATCGCCGGACCTGAAGGAGGAACACAAGAAAAACCGGTTGGAACTGTTCATACAGCTTTTTACTGCAAAGAAAAAATATCTCATATTGAATTTCATTTTTCCGGTAATCGGGAGACGATCAGGAAAAAAGCAGCTTTAAATATTTTAAAAATCCTGTTTGAAACTGTTTAAATAAAATTTATGATTGACAAAAAATACCACAAAATAAGATTTCGGCAGTTTTTCATTTATACATTTATTTTATTTTTTATATTTTCAATTTTTTTTCTGAATAGAAAGAATCTCATAATTTAGAATTAATCTTAAATAATAATGAATTATTTAAGATCATAAAAATCCTGGAGTTTTTATATGATAAAAAGAAACCTTATCCTGTTGATGGTCTTCATCACGGCTTTGTTATCTGCCTCTCCTTTTGAAGTACTGGAACAAAATGAAAATGAGCTGACAGTTAAATTCACATTACCTGAATATACATTTGAAAGTATCGGTGTTAAAAATAAAAATTATTCGAGAATCATTTGTGAAGGCAAAGAAACATTAAATAAAGAAAAAGAAGGTTATCCGATTCTACCGTTCTTTTCAGAGATCGTTGGTCTGCCTGTTGATGGAGATATTGAATTTCAGATAATAGAGAAAAAACAGAGAACAGAAAAAAATGTACTTATCCATCCTGTAAAAAAGATCATCGATAGAGATAATTCGCAGGAATATATTTTCTACATAGATAAAAAAGCTTACAAAACTGCCCGGAAATATCCGTCTCAACTTCTTGAAAAAGGAAAACCTGCATTCCTCAGAGATAGATGCTTTACCGGCTTTAATGTTAATCCTTTCCAGTATAAAGCAAATACGAAAGAACTTCTGATAACTACCGAACTTATTTTCAGGATCATCATCAATGGAAATAAAACAAGTAGCAGAAATTATATTGGAAGCAATAATTTCCTCGATGAGATCGGAGATTCTTTCTTCCTGAATAACCAGTATTCAAAGAATTGGCGAAAAGAAAAAAACAGGACTGCTATGGCAACTTTCCCTGCAAGACAGGGAGAACTGGTTAACGAGATTCAATTCATAGTCGATGAAGAAGGAATTTATAAAATAAGTTATGAGCAGCTTATCGAAGCTCTTTCCGATCCGGAATATCCCATCGAGTTCGAAATGGAATTTGACTGGGACTATATCGATCCAAGAAACCTGGAACTTTCGGATGAATTCGGTCCTGTTCCCATACACTTCGTGGGAGAAGGAGACGGCTCATTCGATCCCGGTGATTATATAGAATTTTATGGAGACCGTCATTATGGCGAAGAATCCTATTATGACGATTTCACTGCGGAAAATGTTTATGCCCTGAAACTGTTAGATCAGCCGGGAAGCAGAATGGGAGTGGAAAACGGCGGATTGGGATGTGCCGGACAAAATCAGTTCACTATACCGGAATCTTTTCAGCAGACCATTCACCTGGAAGAACAGAATACCCGCGACCACCTGGGAGCTCAATATGACTATAATTCTACAACTTTTTTCAGAGAAGACATCTGGTTTTGGGATAGAATAAATGGTCCTAATCTAAATATCTATCCATTCAATTTACAATATCCTCATCAATCTGACATAAGAAAATTCCACGCAGAGATATGCTTGTTCAGCGTTACATTCGATAAGTATTTTTATACTGCGATAAACCATCGTGCACAGTTCAATTTGAATTCATCTCTTATTGGTCAGGATGAATGGTATGGACAAACTGAAGTAATACTGGAAAATTTTGACAACCCTCTTTCAAACAGCTATCTATTTCATGGAACCAATAATATCTATATCAGTCTGCCGGGAGTTCAAAATGTTGAAAATGAACAAGTCCTTTTCGATTACTTTGAACTTACATACTGGCGTGAATATAAAACAGATGAAGATTATATTAAATTTACAAAACCTCAAAACAAACCTCTGGGATTATTCCAGTTTGAATTGGAAAATTTTTCAAATGACCAGATTTCTGTATTTAAAATTGGAACCAGTTATATAGAGAACCTTCAGGTAGAACCATTCTTTGAGACCGGTGGTGCTCCTTTCAAAGTTTCATTCCAGGATAGTATTTTCTCGGAGAATACAGAATATTATGCAGTAACAGAGGCTAATAAGAAACTTCCAAAAAGGATCATTCCGAATATCCCTTCCAGCTTGAAAGATCCCTTTAATGCTGCAAAGTATATAGTCATAACGATTCAGGAATTTGTGGATAATGAAGGTTTACTCGAGTTTGAGCAACTCTGGGAAAGTCAGGGTTGTCCGGTTGAGATCGTAAGTCTGGAAGATATTTTTGATGAATTCAACCATGGAATACGCTCTGCACAGGCAATTAAAGATTTTTTATCATTTGTGTATAATAACTGGTCAAGTCCCGAAATTACACATGTTCTTCTGATGGGTGACGGCATCACCGACGAAAGAGATTTCAGCTCCGATAGAAAATATAACCTTATCCCATTCAAAAATGTATGGGCATCAAAAAGAGGAGCTATCGCCAGTGATAACTGGCTGGCGTGTATTGTAGGCGATGATCCTGTTGCCGATATCAGCATCAGCCGGATAAATATATGGGAAGAAGAACAAATTCAAGATGTTGTTAATAAATCCATTCATTATGTGGAAGAACCGAATTTTGATGATCTCTGGCATAGCAGGATAACTATGGCAGCAGGAGGAAATCCCGACGAAGGTGCTCTTTTTGCCAGACAAAGTGAACGTATCAGGAATATGTGGATACCTGCAGATTACAATGTTAAACGTGTATATTGTAACACTGTTGACTTGCCGGATGAATATGCCGGGAATACGACTTCGCTGATAAGTAATATTAATGACGGAACCATTTACCTGCAATTCATGGGTCATGGCGGCGGATATGTGTGGGCAGATTATAACCTTTTTAATAAGGCAGATGTTGCCACCCTGAATAACAATAACTATCCTTTTATTATAAGTTTATCCTGTTATGGTTCTGCATTTAACTATCCTCAAAGTTCCTGCTTAGGAGAAGAACTGATCTTGATACCCGAAAAAGGTGCTATTGCCCACCTGGGATTTACCGGATATGGTTACGAACAATCAGATGAATACTTTGGGAAATATTTAACTGAAGCTCTTTTTTACACTAAGGTCGGAAATATCGGACAGGCAACGGACATCACAAAAGCAAAAATGTATGCAAAAAATCCCGGCGGTGCTGCAACTATAGCTTTAGTTCACGGTTGTGCATTGCTTGGCGATGCAATGGTAGATTTTATCCTTCCACAAGAACAAAAAGATATTGAACTGAACAAATACAACCTGATCGTAGGGGATACTCTTTTGATAACTTCGGATGTAGGACAGGAAATAAGTGATGGAAAATTTGTTATTTTTGACGAGAATGATGCTCAACTTCCCCTGAATGAATACTATCCCATTGAATTACCTGTAATAAATGATACGTTAACTACCTCCGACTTTATTATCCAGCAGAATCCTATTTCGATATATACAAGATATGTTAAACTATTCGCCTACGGTGATGATATGGAAGTAACGGGAATAACCAATTATGCCGTAGGTCAATCTGCCGTTGTTAATATCCTCGTCTCTCCAGAACAACCCGGTGCTGAAGATTCAATATCTATCAGTGCGGATTTCTTTGATGAAGATGGAATAGACAATATTGTATGTAATATCAAAATATGGCTTGTAAACGCTGACCCTTTTGATCCTGAACAGAATCCTACTGAAACGCTTATTATACCATTAGTTTTCACCGAAGGAAATAATTATTCGCTCGAATATCCCATTCATCCAAACCCGCCCGGATATAAAATAACATTCGATTTTCAGGTAGAAGACTTACTGGGTAATATCACGAATACCGGTTCTAATACTCAAACTAATCTTATAATCATTTCAGGACCAGACCTTAAGCTGCAGCAATTTGAACTAACAGAATATAATGACCAGCCTGCCGTAAAAATTCAAATAATAAATCTGGGATCATCTCCTTCCGGTTCATGTAATTTAAAACTATACGATAATACAGATGGATCTATTCTGATGGAAACCAGTCAGATAAATCCGATAGGAGTAATGGATTCCCGTTGGGAATATATTATTATACCTTTATTAAACAAAATTATCAGGTTCTATGCTGTAGTAAATGAAAACGGTGAATCATTTTCCGAAATAAGTACTTACAACAATTCAATACTATCTGACACATATTCTATAAATATGTTTGAAGTGGCTGATTCAAGCATAACTGCAACAAGCCTGGATGCAAACCTTACATGTGAATTTCCTGCAGAGATACTGGGATCTTCATCGATCTTCTATATAAATTCATCGGAATATAAAGAACCATTGAACCAACCGGACATTCAAACTATAAGCCTTAAATATAATGGTAATTCCATAACTTATGAGATCGGGACATTAAATGAATCACTTCTCGCAGATACTTTAGGTCATTTTCCTGATAATAAAAAAATAGCTCTGAAATTCTTTTATAATCCATTCGACCTATTGACCCAGTCGATGGAAAAAGACAATAATTTTTATGTTTACAGATGGGAAGAAGTATTTCAGAAATGGGTTTATATTGGCGGTGAAATAGACATCGATAATGATAATGTAAGTTATGAAATTGACCGTACAGGAATCTATACGATCCTGCAGAATAACGATACAATGGCACCATATATCGAAGCAAACGTAGAAGGACAAGAATTCACACAAAGCCAGAATTCAAGCATGGGACAGGAATTCACTCACGGTGGTTATATATCTAAGAACGGAATTATTTCATTCCTGCTTTCGGATAAAAATGGAATTGATATATTTAATAATGATATTTCTTTATATCTTTCTGACGGGATTGAAATAAATAAGATAGAACGAAATGAATATTCGATATCCCTGACCATTGGTAACCTTATTCAAATCCCGATAAAGTATCAGCTTAACGAATTAGATCAGGGAACATACTATCTTACCATGGATTGCCATGATGTGAACGGTAATCCGAAATCGATCGGAATAGAATTTGATGTGAGTACAAAATTTGATATAATCAATTTTGCAAATTATCCTAATCCGGTGAAATCTCTCACAGAGAATCTGGATAATGCTGGTAGAACTCGTTTCACTTACGTTCTTACGGATGACGCAGATAAAATCTATTTAAAAATATATACCGTAAGCGGAAGATTGGTAAAAACGTTCAAAAACTTGCCGGCATCTGTTGGTTACCATGAATATCCACGTAGTGTTCTGGGTTGGGACTGCCGCGATAAAGACGGTTATTTCCTGGCGAATGGAGTATATTTCTACAGGATCACAGCGATCAAAGGAAATAAAAAGATAGAAAGAACACAAAAAATGGCTATCTTAAAATAATATGAGGATTAAGTTTATGAAAAAAAGATTTTTCCTGTCCATCCTGATTTTAAATGTATTCTTAGGCTTATTTGCCGGAAGATATGCTGGCGACTTCATGGTTATCGGTGCCGGAGTTAGAGCTTCCGGGATGGGCGGAGCATTCGCTGCGGTTGCAGATGATGGCTCTGCAATATATTGGAATCCTTCGGGAATCGCTCAGATGAGAGATAGTGAGATCGGGATCATGCGCGCTTTCCTGTATCAGGGATTGGCTGCATACGATAATTTTACATTCTGCCAACCACTTCCGAACGAAGTAACTATCGGTCTTAACTGGACCAGGCTGACAATCGACGATATTCCTGTTTTCCTGGAAAAACACCTTGTTCATAATGTCGATTATCGATCTTCGTTTCATGAATTCAATCTGTCTGCTGTTCCGGATGGACACATCACAAGCACGGATGATATTCTTCAGTTCGCATTTGCCAAACACATCCATTATGATCTAAATTTAGGATGGTTGTTTTTCGATCTTCCTTTCGACCTGTATTTTGGCGGTAATATAAAATATATCAAACGTGAGATAGATGAAAATAGAGGAACCGGTACCGGCTTCGATTTCTCTTTTCTTACCAAAACGAGTCTGGCTGTATTATTTGAGCAGGATTGGCTTGGTGATATTGCTTTCGGAGTAAACTTCCAGGATGTTGGAGGAACAACTATTACATGGGATGTCGAATCTAATCATGAAGATGAAGTTCTGTTTAATTCAAAACTCGGGATAGCAGTTCGTCAACCACTCAAGTTTATCAGGTCTTCTTTTACTCTCTCTACAGATATTGATTATATCTATGGAAAAACTCGTCATTACGGTTTTGAATTTTTATATCAGAAGATCCTCGGATTCAGACTGGGATATTATGATACCAATTTCTCGACCGGTCTCAGTGTGAGCTTTTATGATTTCACTATCGATTATGCCTTTGTAACAAATGTTCTTGCAAATACGAACAGGATTGGATTAAGGGTGAATTTCTAACAAAAGAGGTTATGTATGAAAAAAACTATTCTTCTATTCGTTGTAATAGTATTCGTTTTCGGTTGTTCGGGAAAGGAAAGTCTGGGAATCGATAAAACACCACCGGAAAAACCGGTTCTTATTCCTCATCTTGGTGATACCGGTGATGGCGGGAATGAATTCGCACCCGGGACAAATTATTATAATACTTCAGATATTGAACTTGAAAATAACGGGATCGATGCCACTCCCGGTGTAAATCGAATGCAGATACAATGGGAACACCTGGTGGATTCTGATATAGATATTATCGAAATATACAGTTTCAGTGAACAAGATTATATTGAAGATACTTTGGACTTTGCAGAGCAGATAAAAATTGTAGATTATTCAGAACAAACCCTTTATGATGATGCAACAGCCCCTACAAATTTAAAACTGTTTTATTTTATCAACGCTATCGATGTCGATGGCAATTCAACCTATTCTGATACTGTCTGCTACAGATTGTTAGATGAACCCATTCTTATCCAGCCTGCAGATAATCTGATAATATCAAATATGTCGGAAATCACATTTGAATGGACAGAAGTAACTAATGCTATTCAGTATCGCTTGCTTATCTTTATCGAAAACGAAGAATGTCGTACTCTGATTTGGCAGAAAACGCCTCTTGATCTTGAAGACCTCTCTGTGGAATATCTCGGTCCGTATATTGAGCCGGGAACAACTATTTTATGGCGAGTCGATGCGTTTGGACTAACAGCGAACGATGTTATAATTGAAGAAAAATCTTATAATGTATTATCCGGTTCCGAATCGAAAGAAAGAGAATTAATCGTGCAATAGTAAATTTGCTTGACTTGAAAACACCTTTTTTTCTTTTGGAAAAACTCAAGGAGAATAGATGAAAAAGCTATTATTGATTTTATTTCTGTTTTTTATTTCTGTAGTGATTTTTGCACAGACAGAGGGTGCTGGCGCATATAATCCTGCTTCTATCTATCTTTATTCCGGAACGTTAACCGGAACTGAGCAATTAAAAATAAAAACATATATCTGGGGTCAGGTTAAAAAACCGGGTTTATATATCGTTCCCGATAATACCGACCTTCTCACCTTAATATCTTCTGCCGGTGGTCCCACTGAAAATGCGAAACTTTCTAAGGTAAAGATCGTCCGTTCAACAGAAGATGGAGAAAAAGTTATCTGGATAAATTTAAAAAAATACCTGGAAACAGGTGATGAAAATCTAATTCCGATCATGAAACCGGGAGACACTGTTATCATATCGGGTTCCACTTATTACGCTTTCACAAAGGCTGTTGACTGGCTTTCGCAAATAGCTATAATGTTAAGCGTTTATGTAGCAATTTCAAATATTAATTGATCGAGGAAATATGCAAAATCAATTCTATGAAACCATAAATACTGATGAACAAGAAATAAAATTAACTGATTATCTGAATATTATTACAAGATATAAGTGGTTAGTTTCATTAATATTTTTTACTACTTTTGTTGCAACTATCATATATACAGTAAACGCACCAAGAATATATAAAGCAACTTCAAGAGTTCTTCTGGAAGAAAGGATGACAAGCGACTTGCTTTTTTCCACTTTCAGTAATAAAGCCTCATCTATAAATAATAATATCCAGATATTAAAAAGTAATCCGGTGATGAAGATCGCATATCAGACATTACAGAAACATCCTGGATTCGAATCCTTTCCAATTAGTAAGATCGAAGGTTCTCCTATCTTTTATTTAAAACAAAATATGTCCATAGATACAGAAAGAGAAACCGATATCCTGATAATAAATTTTGAATCTACAAGTGCACTTGAGGCAAAAGAAGCAGCAAACGCAGCAGCTCATGCTCTTTCACAGCAAGATACAGATTATGCAAGAATAGAATTCAGAAATACACGGGAATTCCTTGCAGATCAATTATATGAGACTGATAATAGATTAAAATTATCGGAAGAAGAATTAAGAATATACAAAATCGAGCATGGAATATCTATCCTTTCCGAAGAAACTCAGGAATTGATAAAGCAATCTTCGGAGCTTTCTGCTTTATACTCTGATGCAAAAATTGAATTGGATGTAACGAACAATCATCTTGATTTCTTAAAAGAAGAGCTTTCAATGCAGGATGCACTCCTTTCAGATGTTAATTCCGTACTGTCTTCTCCCCTGCTGGAGCAATTGAAATCAGAAATAGTTGAGATTCAGTCCCAATATGTTAATTATTTAACAATAACAGAATATTCTGCAGATCATCCTGAATTGTTATCAATGAGTAAATCGATAGAAAGTGCGAAAGAAAAACTGAATGTAGAATTACAGAAAATAATCTCCGTTAAAGCCGGTTCTTCTGATCCTCTGATATATCGGGCTCAATTGATCGAAGAAATCGCTGCGGCACAGATCGATCAGAATATCAAGAATTCCAAAGTTTTCAGCTTACAAAAAGCAGTTGAAGAATATGATAAGAAAATGTCCCGCCTGCCGGATACCGAAGTTGAACTTGCCAGATTAACACGTGAATTCAATATAAATGAAAAAATATATACCATGCTCATCGAAAAATATGAAGATGCAAAGATCGCAGAAAAATCTAAGATCGGTAATATCAGAATTGTTGAAGAAGCTGTTAAACCGGATAAACCAATAAAACCAAATAAGAAAATGAATATGATGATAGCTATCGTTCTGGGATTGGGTCTGGGCATCGGAGCTGCTCTGCTTCTACATTCTTTAGATTCAAAGATCAGAACATTTGATGATGTACGTAAATGCGTTGCTCTACCGATCATGGGTACTATTCCCTTTATTCATGTTTCTGATATTGATATAGAACAGATTGAAGAACTACTTCCAAAAAGCGATGAAGAAGAGGAGAAAAAATTACAAACTATCCGTCAACAAATGGAAGCAAGGCTTGTAACAAATTATTCTCCAAAATCATCCATTGCCGAGGCTTTCCGGATACTTCGAACAAATATAATCTCTAGGAAAAAAATCGGTAACCCCCTCACCATACTCATCTCAAGTTCCGGACCAAAAGAAGGAAAATCAACGATCCATTCAAATCTTGCAATCACTCTTGCCCAAATGGATGCAAGGGTAATCCTGGTTGACCTCGACCTGCGTCGCCCAATGATCCATAATATTTTTCACTTAAAAAAAGAAAGTGGCATCAGTGATTTCCTTATGGATAAAACTACAGAGATGAAAACCTTTATTAAAAGATCTTCTGTCCCAAATCTTGATCTGATCACCAGCGGTCATATCCCGCCAAATCCATCTGAACTCTTAGCTTCAAGTAGAATGGATGAAGGTTTGAATATATTAAAAGAAAACTATGATTATATTCTGCTTGATTCTCCACCTATAATAGCAGTAACAGACTCTATGGTCTTAGCTAAAAAGGCTGATATGCTGACACTTGTCGTCAGGGTCGGGCAGGCAGATAAACATGTGATAAAAAGAGCTAAAGAACTTATGGAAAATATTGATCTTTCAATATCCGGAGCCATAATAAATGGCATCCATCCTCATAAATATTACAGCAGTTATGAATACAACTACTACTATTATTATTACTATGGAAAAGAGGAAGAAAAAAAAAATGTACCTAAGCTCTTCCGCAAAAATAAACCTCTTTCTTGATATCCTTTCAAAACGCAAGGATGGATTCAATCAAATAAGAACTATCTTCACTGAAATTGAACTTTCGGACGAGCTAAATTTTACTTTGACAAAAAATAGCACTGTTAAGATTTTGTCTGACAAAGATTTTGTAAGTCCTAAAGAAAATTTGATTTATAAAGTCGCGATCTTTATGAAAGAAACATATAATGTGAAATCTGGTGCAGAAATCGAATTAACAAAAAAGATACCTGTTTCTGCCGGGTTAGGTGGAGGAAGCAGCAATGCCGCTCATACTATTATCGCTCTATCAAAATTGTGGGATTTGAATCTTACCGAAACTGAGATGCATACGATCGCCGCTAATTTTGGCAGTGATATAAATTTTTTCCTTAATGGCGGATGTGCTCTCGGTGAAGGAAAAGGCGAGATTATCACTCCGCTGGAAGAAATAGATATCG
>JAUVLE010000176.1 GCA_030595905.1 Candidatus Cloacimonadota bacterium
CGTCATCACCGCCAAGCAGCACATATTCAAGAGGAGTGGCTGTAGCGGAATAAACAGTATATGCGTCGTTGATAAAGTTTTTGATCTTTTCAGGATCATCGATCCCGGTATATTCGGTATAAATATCGGAAGTTAAGAAAATCCCCGTCTGAATGCCATGATCATATTTCCAATCGATAAAATCGTCGAAATACGGTGCTCTTTCCGCATCTGTAATGATTATCATTTTAAAAGGTTCATCCGGACTGACAAGAGAACGGCCTAAAGAAGAAGTATGTTTCCTGTAAGTGTTAATATTCTCCGGATTAATTACAAGATCTTCTAATTTTGATCCTATCCTTGAAGCTTTTTCCAATAACATTTTATCCTGCTGTTGAAATACTTCCTCATCTAATTCGGTATGAAGAACGATTTCTGCATTTTCAAACCATATAACTTCATTCGTTACAGGATTAAATTTATATGGATATACATTTACAAGTAGAATATCATATCCGTTCAAGCGTTGAGTTCCAAGAATAATAAAATCCATCTTCGGAAAAAATACATTACAACTGTAAACGGAATTATCTTTTATTGTGTTATCTGCAGTTGACAGTGAAATAGGTTGTGCTTTTCGGGAATACTCAATTTGAACATTTGTTATCGTTTCTGCTTTGTTCTTTAAAACAACTTCTATCGATGATAGCTTCTCCCCCATTGGAAGTAATATTTTAACCGGAACATACGGCATCGAAGGCTGTCCCGGAATAAGCATCCTGGGAAGTTCGTTCCTGAACGATTTGTTCTCTATTACCGGTTTTTCGATCTCTATTATGTTTGCTCCAATAATTAATGGTATTATCAGAAATATCAACATCCATTTTAGTCTCATAATCAACTCTCCTATTTTTTATAATATTAGTTTGTTAGTAGCAATTTTAGTTCCAATGGTCGATCAAGGTTAAAATAAAAAACAGGTAACTTGATTTATTGACAATAATTTCACCTTAATAAAATTTGCTCCGTCGGGATGTAGCGCAGTTCGGTAGCGCGTTCGGTTCGGGACCGAGAGGTCGCAAGTTCAAATCTTGTCATCCCGACCATTTATTTAATAGAACTTACGGAACCGAGAAGTCGTCCCGATATAAATCGGGATCATCCCGACCATTTATTTAATAGAACTTACGGAACCGAGAAGTCGTCCCGATATAAATCGGGATCATCCCGACCATTATTTTTAATAGAACTTACGGAACCGAGAAGTCGTCCCGATATAAATCGGGATCATCCCGACCATTTTTTAATCAAAAGAATTCCTCAATGCTTGCGTTGGGATTTCCATATTTTCTCCCCTGATTTAGGGGAGATGTCATTCGCTGAATGACAGAGGGGTTAAATATTGAAAATTCGTGTTTAAGCTTGCTTAAATAAAGTTGGCAAAACCTACTTCAACAGCAACATTTTCTTGATGATTTCACTTTGCTGTGTTTGTAATTTATAGAAATAAATCCCTGATGATACCGGTTTCCCATTTTCATCTCTGCCATCCCATGTAATTGAATATTGATTACCGTGTCCGGCTTTTGACGGATTGAAAATTGAATATTTTCTGATTACCTGACCCTTTAGATTATAAATTACTATTTCGGTGTCCTCGGTGTTTTCGGTGTTTAATGAAAAAGAAATCGTTGTGGCAGGGCTGAATGGGTTGGGGTAATTGGAAAGAATGGATTCCAGTTTAGGAATCATATTATCTTCAATACTTACATAATCGCAAGTATATTCCTGGATGTTGTATCTGCCAACGGCATATAGTTTGGACACTTCCGGTAAGAAAAAATTATCATATATCTCTACTCCAAAATTGTAATTCCCTAATAATTCAATTTCATCATTCAACCATGAATAATATCGCACCCATCCATCATAATCCTCATGCCAGACCAATACATCATCATGGAGGTTAAAATAACCCTGTGAACTATAAGTATCCAATAATTCAAAATCTACTGGAAATGAATACTCACATAGTTGAACATAATAGCCAGGGTACGTATAATCTATCAGTAAAATCCTGTCTTCTGATAGAAGATACAAATTATCATGATCACGATTGAACATCGATAAATTGAAACTTCTAACTTCAATAAATGGCGGTTGATTTTCGAAAATATCAATTATTTTATCATCACCACATTCTGATTTTATAAATAAATAATCCTCATTACATTGCGAAGTTTGATCTAATAAATAGGCATTAGGTCCAACTGTGAAATAACCAACTTCATTTAAAGTATAATCCTCATTTATTTCATTAATGGAAACATTGCCAGGATTGTATCCTGTTAATATCAAGTAATTTTCTCTGAAAAAAATATAATTAAAATTTGTTGTCCCCAGAGGTATTATATGTACAATTTCAATATTATCTTCATCATAATTACAAATTACTAATTGATCTTCAGACAAATTCTCACAGATCATGAAACAGATCAAAGAATCATTATTACAAACAGGACTTACCCATCCTGAAGGTGATTCTGCCAGCAGATGAACTTCAGGATCGATCTCATTAATATTTACATAATATTGCTTTAGTTGATGTGGATTACTATACAAAATATATGGATATACAAAATGATAGAAATGAAACTGTCCGTTATTTCCATATTCATTGATCACATTTAATTCTGGTAATTGGTTGGCATTTATATGGCAAATATTTCTATCTTTTCTGGCATAATAAATATCATCGCCATTAAGAAGCAACGATCGTCTATAAGTACTTCCACCCACAAAATCCTGATTTGAAGAAACAAATACAGGTGCATAAATATTTGAAATGTCATATATCCAGAATTTGGTTTCCTGATTACCAAACATAAGATAATTATCATAAATAAGCAATGTTGTAAAAAAATTTACAAAAGGAACACCGGGCAAATCATCAATGGTTGTCACTAATTCAGGATTTTCAATATCGGAAATATCAACGATTACAACATGTGTATTTTGAGTAATTAATAAAAGATTATCATGAAAGAAGTATCCAATATTCTGTTGGTTTTCACCTACTTTTAATGAACATATATCTACCGGATTATAGATATCACTAATATTGGTAATGAAAACATAAGTTGAATCGAGATAATCCATTTGCTTGAATAGTAATGTATCTCTGATGCTAAAAAAACCTCCTGATGAAAGCTGTGTTACATATTCAAGGGTAGTTCTATCTAATACAGTTGAATATATACCACCATCAGAAACTTTATAAACAAAGTAATCATCATTTCCGCCGAACCTGAAAATACCATCGGTTGAATTTGTGCTTTTTATCTCAATAAGTTCCATCTCATCGCCCGATATATCAACCACATATATTTCTGAAAAGTCTCCATAATAGTAATTATGATTTCCTACATAAAGAGTATCGCCAAGAATGATAGCATCTGCAGAATCATAATGATACTTATTGATATATGAATTTAAATCGAGCGAACCATCCGGAAGTATAATATATTCTTCGATCGCTCCTTTTGCATCTACATACAATCTTCCATTATGTTCAAGTAAAGTAGCTTCATATCTTGCACAATGATCTATTGTTTGCACATATTCCAGGTTTTCTACGTAACCATAAAGTGAAGTACTGATAAGAAAAAGAAGTAATATTTTTTTCATAATAAATTCCTCCATAGATTCTTACAGATAACATACAATATATCTTCCTCCTTCATTTCATATTGAAGGAAGAGAGCGTCAAACTATTTCCCAAAAAACTTTGACATTACAATGATGAAATTTCTTTATGTCTCAGGGAAGAGTGCTGTGGAGAATATTTTGCAATGCGTGCAGCCTTGCGGTATCGAAACACTCTCTTCCTTTTTATAATTTAATTATCTCAAGGTAATTTTAGCTTTTCATATTTTTTGTGTTGAATCGATTACTGACAAATACAATTCAAGAAGAATAAAAAATGAATTTACTGTCAATTATTTTGTTTCTTTTTTTCTAATTTGTTTTTTTATAGATTTCCACTTTCACGGAAAAAAAAATTCTAACAAATTTGTCATACCCGACTCGGATCGGGTATCCATTTCAAATTATAGCTTCCCACTTTCGTGGGAATGACAGAGGTGATATAAAAAAACCTTCAAGGTATTCACAATCCTTGAAGGTTTTTATATATGTTTGATCCTATTTATTTTAGTGACAAATGTATTTTAAACCATTCGGAAGGTCAAAAAAAAGCAAGAAGTTCTAAAACCATTCCGAAGGTCACGATCCTATTTCAGGAGGATCATTTTCTTCATACTTGTAAAATCTCCATCATCTCTTTTTGCATCGATAGCAGAAAAATAAATTCCACTTGTAACGCTTTTCCCATTATCATCTTTTCCATTCCAGACAACAGAACCCTTTCCATCGCTCAATGAAGAATGTTCAATATCAAATGACTTTATTCTCTGTCCTTTCACATTATAAATAACGATCTTTGCATCCTTTACATTCCTTGCCGTGAAATAAATGGTAGTAGACGGATTGAACGGGTTAGGATAGTTGCCGATCAATTCCGTATCGACAGGAAGTAATGATCCATCGGCACTAACAACCTCCACTGTTACTTCATTTGAAGGAACGGATTCATAAGTATCAAAATAAAGCGCAGTAAGGTAATAAGTATAAATTCCAGTAGGAAGACTTAGATCTAAATAATAGGTTGCACTTGAAAGTAAAGTATCATAGATCGCTTCATTTCGATAAACATAATAATCTGTTAAACCGAATCCTCCTAACGGAGATTGAAAAGTAAGTGTTACATTAGAACCGTTGATCATATATTCAAGATTTTGTGGAGGATTAAAAAGATTTTGAAGTTGAATATCAATTACTGTAGTCTGATCTTCAATAATTACAACATTGTCCTGTGTATAAGTTTCATATCCTTCCAGTTCACAAGTCAAAGTGTAAGTGCCGGTATCCAGCAGCATTTCATATATGCCTGAACTATTTGTTGCAGTTGAATGAGTTCCTAAAGTAATAATTGCTTCTTCAATTGGTACCTCTGCATCTATATCTGTTACTGTACCGGAAATAGTTCCCATCGGCTGAGGAGTGATATCTCCATTATATTTGTACATTCCATCTAATGCAGGATTTGTCTGATCGTTAAAGCAGCCTGCCCATCCTGTTGTTGTGTTGACCCATACAGTAGCCAGAAATTGAACTCCTCCTGTTTCATCAAATGTAAACCAGTTATGTCCACCATCATGGCTGTAAGAAGCACCGGAGATACCTGTTGCAGCTCCAGTTGAGACATATGTATTAGCAGTTCCCGGAACATAATCCATATCATTTGAGAAGCATTCGCCGGTATGTGCAACTGCCTGCCAGGTTACACCACCATCAGAAGTTTCACAAATCGTCCCGGTGGTTGATGCATTTTTATCTTGAGCTATTCCATTCATTGCATCTTTAAAGGTTACATCAGTATAAGTAGAACCACCAAGTGTAGTTACAGAAACTTCCCATGTGTAGCCTTTGTCATTTGATCTGAATACACGTCCTTTGTTAGTTCCCCACCAGACGTTGTCACCAACAGCATCATAATAACCAACAATTCCAAACTCACCCGCAAGAGGTGCAGGAATATCTACTTCCGGGACTCTTATCCAGTTTGAACCACCATCTGTTGTTGTGTATAATTCGTAATAACCACCAACAGGATCTCCCTGAGCAAAACCGTCATTTTCATTAAAGAAATGAGCAATATTTGGAAATGAGCCGGCAAGATTATAATTTGCAGATTCTTGTCGAACCCAGTTTTGACCACCATCGGCAGTATAATAAATACCTTGTGGATTTCCCGTGTGAATAGGTGCCCAGGCTTTATTCTCATCCAGAGCAAAGATCATTGCCGTATCACCACCTGTGGGTGCTGTATTAATTTGCGTTGCTGTCCAGCTATTTCCGCCATCTGTTGTGTGAGTTACTATCTGATAATGTGCATTTCCACCGCTTCCATCATATCCGGCAGCCCAAATAATATTTTCATCTACTGCCCACATATAGTTTATACCAGTAGAAGATATCGGGAAATTTGAATTTTGCATATCCCACTCGAAATCTCTGTTGTAAACACCATTACAATCCGGTCTGTTAACCGTTGGTCTTGCATTCAAGATAGCTGCAAGCAGAACTATCGTT
>JAUVLE010000258.1 GCA_030595905.1 Candidatus Cloacimonadota bacterium
AACTCCATATTTTCTATCGTGGTAGAATCAAGATCACCAATAATATAATCCGGTATTATTTTCTGTGTTCTGCACAGATTTGCTCCACCGTCTGCAGCAATAATAATATCAGCATCCTTCAGAATTTTCCCGATATTATCAACTTTTTCTCCATCGGCAATTATTGCTATGATATTCTTTTCCATTTTTCTTTTCCTACTCATGATCTTTACGGGCATTTTTGGTATTCAACTATGGTTGGTCAAGTTAGAATAAAAAATTATATATTTCTAAGTTAATTTATACTTGTTCCCAAAGCCCACTTTGGGAACATAATAAATAAGGGTTTTATTATGCGTTCCCAATCCAGTCTTCGCAGAAGCTACGACCAGACAGGCAGGGGATTGGGAACGAGACTAAGCTGAGGGGATTGGGAACGAGATCAATAGCTTATTATTAAAGTTTTTTCTTATAAGATTGAATTAATACTTTAAGAATTGAATCGAAGAGAATACCGGTAAAACCCATAATAATGAAATAGATCAACATTTCCGGATATTTTAGCAGGTAACGAAAATCCAGAAGCCTGAAGCCCATTCCACTACTAACACCCAGCATTTCTGCAGCGATTATCACCGTCCAACCCAATCCCCAAATTATTCGGAATAAATTAAATAGAGATGGAAGTGTAAGCGGAAGTTCAATATGAAGAAACATTTGCAATTGAGAAGCTCCCAGAACATGTCCCTCATCAAGGTATTCATGTGGAAGGCAGGAGAATTGATCTGATGCTGCAATTAGAGTGGGGAAGAAGAGAGTGATGAACATAATGAATGTGACCGGACCTTCGCCCAATCCAAACCATATTATGGCAAATGGCAGCCAGGCAAACGGGGAAATATGACGAATAAAATTTATTATCGGTAGAAACAGATTGTTTAATAATGCCGAATGATGCAGTAAATATCCACCTAATATTCCTGTCAACCATGCGATAATTGCGATGATAGTTACGCGTAAGAAAGATATAACGAGATCTTTAATGAGCAGACTAATTGAGATTTTACTTTCTAGAATATCTCTACATGAAATTCCAAGAGAAAAAGCTAAAACAATGAATAATATTAGAACAAGTAATCCACCCAGAATTCTCGATCTATTTAATTTCGAAATATACATTTTGGGGTGTTACCGGATTTTCAGCATAACCTTTTTCGATCATTTTATTAAAAGCCTTCAATTCAAATTCCTTCATTTTTTCATCTAATCCTATTACATATTTTGTATGATACAGAGATTGTTTTGAATATGGCGGATACAATTCAAAGAACTCTTCCACAGCTTTAAATGCGGTGTCAGGAGATTTATTAAGTTCGGCTGTAGCAATTTCTAACCCTTTAAGAAATTCTTTTAACAAACCTGATTTTGAGCCGATTGCATCCTCGGTAGCAGAGATATCACAACAGGTATGAAGCGGATAATCATCACCGTACCAATGCACAATATTATAATTGCTGGGAAACTTAAATATGGAAGGAACATAATAACTTAGTGCATCCACTTCTCCTGATTCCAAAGCTGCTGCCATATCCATCGGTGTGCGGAAATAAACAAATTCCATATCGATCTTGTGATCATCAGACATAAGTTCTGCAAAGATATCTAATGTTGAAGCTCGAAGAACACCAATTTTTTTGCCTTGGAGTTGATCAATTGTTTTGATGT
The DNA here is from genome assembly GCA_030595905.1 of Candidatus Cloacimonadota bacterium. Taxonomy (GTDB): domain Bacteria; phylum Cloacimonadota; class Cloacimonadia; order Cloacimonadales; family TCS61; genus JACNIV01. The sequence goes on from JAUVLE010000258.1 coordinate 1,705, forward strand.
CGGGAATTGCAATTATTCCATCGCTTTCACGCTCAAAGAAAGAAATGACCTTAACTTTTTTCCCATTGGAAATTGCTAACCATGTGTAGGTGAAAGGCATGATCGCAACATCGATCTTTCCTGAGATAAGGGCTTCGTTGGTTTCCCAGCCGGAAGCAAATCTCTTAATAATGTAATTTTCTCTATCTAAAAATTCTGCAGCTAATCCAAAATCAAATGGGAGATGGTTCAACGATGGTTTAATTATTCCAACAATTAATTTATCTTCGTTTTTGTTTGTACATCCCCATAATATAAGTATCAATAATAACCAAATAATCTTTTTCAAAATTTTTCCTCCTTATAAATTACCTTCCGAAGCTTATCTTCTTGCTTTTCTTTTGAAGAAGATTCGGAAGGTTGTTGCTGACTTTTTAAACTTTCCGAATCTATACAGGAAGAATTTCTACGATGAAGCTTCGGAAAGACTGCGTTTTCACTTTCCTAATCTTTCATAAACTATATTACACTTCTATATGTAAAGCCACCCTGTACTAAACAGTCAGGGTGGCTTAAATTACTAAACCTAGATCTTTACTGTAATTTATAATTTTAACTTAATTCTAAAATAGTGCTTTTAATAATGTTAACACACTCCATAAGCTGTTCTTCAGTTATAACCAGTGGTGGGGCAAAACGGATAATATGATCATGGGTCGGTTTGGCGAGAAGTCCGTTTTCTTTGAGTTTTATGCATACATCCCATGCTTCAATACCATCTTTTGGTTTGATAATAATTGCATTTAAAAGACCCATTCCGCGTACATGTTGGATAAGCGGAGAATCGATTTTTCTCATTTCATCACGGAATATTTTCCCTAATCTTTCTGCCTGCTCCGTAAGTTTTTCATCTACGATTACTTCCAAAGCTGCTTTTGCAACAGCGCAGGCAAGCGGGAATCCGCCAAAGGTAGAACCGTGTTCGCCGGGTTTGATAGTAAGCATGATCTCTCGTGATGAAAGAACTGCTGAAACAGGAAGAACACCACCTGAAATAGCTTTTCCCAATATCACGATGTCCGGCTTTATCCCAGCATAATCACTACAAAGAAGCCGCCCAGTTCTGGCAATACCTGTTTGAACTTCGTCTGCAACAAATAACACATTATGCTTTTTACAAATATCATAACAATCTTTAATGTAATTTTCATCAGGAACAAAAACACCGGCTTCACCTTGAATTGGCTCGACTATAAATGCAGCAACATTTTTTCCCAGTTGTTGCAAAATATCTTCTAAAGCTTGTGTGTCATTATAAGGAATTTTCTCAATTCCGGGCGTGAAAGGTCCAAAACCTTTTCGGCAATCGGGATCTGTGGAAGCAGAAACAACAGTAATTGTTCTTCCGTGAAAGTTTCCTTCTGCAAAAATGATAATAGCTTTATCTTCTTCGATACCTTTCTTTTCATATCCCCATTTTCGTGAAAGTTTGATAGCTGTTTCTACAGCTTCAGCACCTGTATTCATTGGAAGAACCATTTCATATCCGAAAAATTCCGTAATAAATTTTTCATATTCACCCAGTTTATTATTGAAGAATGCACGAGAAGTTAAGGTTAAAGTATTTGCCTGATTAATAAGTGCATTAATGATTTTTGGGTGGCAGTGTCCCTGATTTACAGCAGAATATGCAGAGAGAAAATCGTAATATTCATTTCCTTCCGGATCCCATACTTTTGCTCCTTCACCTTTCGCTAAAACTACCGGAAGCGGATGATAATTGTGCGCACCGTATGTCTCTTCCAAATTTTTAGCTTTTTCACTGCTTATGTTGCCGAAAACTAAATTATCTGACATAATTTCTCCTAAATCTATTACTTTTTTTGGTATCTTTTTCTTTAAACAAGGTTAAATGTCAATTTTTTTCTTTGTAATGATTTGCTTGACACTCAAGGGCGGAAATTTTGGATTACAAAAATGGAAGAAGCGGGATTATGAAAGCAGATTGGAAGAATACAGCAGTTGTCGT
>JAUVLE010000037.1 GCA_030595905.1 Candidatus Cloacimonadota bacterium
AATCCAGCCTTCGTACTACTTCGGCTTGGCAGGCAAGTTGGGAATGACATTGAAAACCTTGCGAAGGTCGAGAGTCAAAGAAAGTTTCACAACCTTCGCAAGGAATATTAATTTACTTCAAAAGAAGCATTTTCTTAACTTTTGTCTCTTTACCTGCAGATATTTTATAAAAGTAAATTCCTGAAGCAACTTGTTTGTTATTATTATCTTTTCCATCCCAGGTAATTCTATGTTCTCCTGATTCAATTTGCTCTTTCAACAAAGTTTTAACTACTTGACCCTTGATATTGTAAACTTTTAAATTGACCTTAGTATCTTCCGGTATTGAAAATGAAATTATTGTAGAAGGATTAAAGGGGTTAGGATAATTGGAGTTTAGTGTAAAATTGTTTGAAATTGGGGTGTCTTCTTCACCTTCTTCTAAATACAATTGAATTATATTATGTTCCTGTTCTCCTATTATCAATGGTTTTTTATGTTCAAATTTACCGGTTTCCAGGTTGAGAATAGAATAACTTTTTACAGATTGATAACCTCTTCCACCACTATAAGATACTTGAAAATCAAAATTATCTCCTCTATTCATTGCATCTGTATATGCAAGTATTTGTAAAGGAAGTGAATCTACTACAGATGCCCCAACACAAATATCATTTTCAAATACACCAATTTCAATTACATTTCCACCGCCGGATATGGAATCAACTATTATAGTTTCATAATCCGGTTTTTCTTCATAGGTAAAGAATTCCGGAGTTTGATGTGTGTAACGAGATTCCTGTTCACCGGACACATCCCACTGGAAGCCTATTATATCTTCTTTAACGCGAACTACATATCCTTTATTATAGCGAAGAGGTCTGATAGGATAATATATGGGTACCGGTCCACCACCTCGTTCAGGGGTCATGTTTTTCCATTCCCAATCCTCAGCTTTAATAGATTTTATCTTTTCCCAATGCTGCCCGAAAGCATCATCAATATCCTGGGAGGCTTTGATCCAGTATCCTATCCAGTTATCCTGTCCTGCTATAAGATCAATTGTAGTTGTAGGATAAAGCGAGGTCCCTTCAATATAAAGTTCTCTATAATTCAAAAAATATGATAACTCAGGTAAAACTTCGATTTTATAACATCTGGTGCTTTGTAGTTGATATCCATTTGGAGGAGCCCATGCTCCATACTCATATGTTAATGGGCCATAACCTTGTTCATAACCAATTGGACCATTAAGAACATTGATATTAGTAATATCTTCAGGGAAATCTTCCATTTCCTCTAATACAGGAATTGCAGGTACAGGATTATTACCTGTTCGATCAAGCACCGGGAAAGATTCCCAGTTCCAGCCACTATAAAACGGCTTAAATTTCCAGAATAATTCAATATCGGGTATAAACATAAAGTTTTGATCGCCATTAATTTGATATATTTGTTCTGCGTATTCGTATTTGTCATCAGGCATATTTTCAGAAGTATAAATGAATTCATATTGATCGTTTTGATTTGGATATTCTTCAAATTGTAAAACATATCTTGCATTTTGGTTATAGTGTTTTATTTCAATCAGTACTCCCAATGGATTTTGTAAATCTGAGTAAAATATATTGAACGAATGAGCAAATTGATAAAATTCATATGCAGGATTAGCGTCAAAAACCTGACCAGCTAGTGTAAGTGCAGAAGGTTTAATATTTACTAAAGATTCTTGGTCGAGAATAAAATGATAATTGTATGGATTAAGAGTGGTAAGTGTAAAATAACCATCTTCATTACCACCCCAGCCCCAATTAATAAGAAAAGAATATGGGGGATCAGATGATGTAATACGACAACCATGAATAATAAAAGCATGTCCAACAGGATTATTTGGATCTGCATCTATACCTTGATAATATATTGGTCTACCCTCTGATAATTCATTTTCTAATAGTGTAAACCATTCATCTTCTGAATATGTAGATCGTACAACACTGTCTGCAAAATAACCAAAAAAACTATGAAATCCATATTGTGCTTTATATGCATATGAACCAGTTCCTCCAATTTGATAATTAGATCGACAAGCAATTCCACATGCGAAACTTAAAGCAGCTCGATCATCTACTTCTGTTAAATACTGAGAACTATTGAATATACTAAGAACATTAGTCATATAAGTATCAAGCTGATTAAAAGTTATAAAATCATACTCATTATGATCTTCATCAATCATAATTGCTGGAAACATTCCATAAGCATAGTTTGATTTTAATATATCATTATCGAAATCAAAATCAGCACAATATTTATGATAGTTAATAATTTGAGCCATTGCTGTTGCAACACATCCAACTGGGCATCTAGTACCATTAAAACTAGGCACAAATATATTATATGGATTCCCTTGATTCCAAGTACTTGGCATATGCAAGACTATTGAAGTTTCATCTTGTGAAAAAGTATTATCTAACAATTCTTGCCATTTAGTTCTGTTGTTTTCGTTAATTATACTTTCGTTAATGATATCGTAAATCTGCTTATTGTAACCTTCTAACATACATTCAAATCCAGGACTCCTTAGAGAAATGATTTCTCCAGTATCATTATAAGCTAATATAGGTTCCGCATCATTTGAGGCAGATGTTATCACAAATCCACCTTCCTGAAAGTTAAATATAAATGACGTTTGTAAACCTTTATTTGTCTCTATAGAGTAGTTACTAATTGTCGTGTTTACCTCTTCATAAATAAATGAATACCAATTTTGAGCAACGATTTGTGCCGTATCCAAAGAAACCTGTTCAGAAAAAAGGTTAAATGTGATGAATAAAAACAAAATAAAAAATGCTAAATTTTTCATATTACACCTCCTAAAATTTTTTAGAATTGCATTTTTATTATTATTTTTAGCTTTATTTTTTGTCAATATTTAAATATATTTTCAATAATATCGGATGGAATTATAGATGCTGGTTTGCGGACTTTTGCCAGTCTCTCAGCCGTTTTTCCCATCAGGTAAGAAGCCGAGATGACAGCATCTTCCAGCGGAAGCTTCTGTCCCAGGAATGAAACGATGATTCCTGCCAGCACATCTCCGCTGCCGCCGGTGGCAAGCCCGTCATTACCGGAAATATCGAAAACGAACTTTTCTCCATCAGCATAAACTGTGGTAGCACTTTTAAGAAGAATGTTACATTTGTATTTTTTAATAAAGTTATTTAATTCCTGGATGGGATCAGCTAAAATTTTAAAAATTTCTTTTTTTGCAAGCCGGGCGAATTCACCAATATGAGGTGTGAGAATAACAGGTTTACCCGAGACCAATTTCAGGATGTCTTCATTTTCCGATAAGATATTAAGAGCGTCAGCATCGAGCACAAGCGGTTTATCCCATTGTTGCAGAATTGTTTTTACAAGTTTTACTGTTTCAGTAGAAGTTCCAATTCCGGGTCCGATGAGAAGGACATCCATTGTGGAAAGCTTTTTGAAAAACTTATTAAACCCCTCTGATTCCAATTCATTGGAATCTTCTCCCCTTATGAAGGGGAGCTTGGGAATTGCTTGTGTCATAACTTCCAGCAATTGCGTTTCAAAGATCTGCTCCATACCTTCCGGATGAAACAGGGTTATCAATCCTGCACCGGAACGCAGCGCTGCCCTTGATGCCATTATCGCTGCACCGGAAAAACCGGGAGAACCGGCAATTATTCCGACCCGCCCATAATCTCCTTTATGACTGAGTGGAGAGCGCTTCGGATATTTTACATTTTCATTTGTGATCAATTTTGCTTTAGGCGGAAATTTTTCATAGAGTTCGTCCGGTATGCCGATATCGATAACTTTAACCTTTCCGCTTTTTGCTCTTCCTCTTTCCAGGAAATGTCCGTATTTATAAGCTGCCATCGTCAAAGTGTGATTTGCATTTACGGCAACTTCTGCCTGACCTGTATCGGCATCCACACCGCTGGCAATATCTATCGATACAACCGGAATTTTTGATTCATTAATAACTTGAATTAGCTCAGCTCTCCAACCTTTAACAATACCTTTGAGTCCAACACCGAAAATAGCATCAACGATCAGATCAAAATCAGATAATTCAATTTCTGCATTATTAATTTGAATAATATCTATCTTCAAATCACAGCAGGATTGGTAATTTTCAAGAGTTTCCGGGCTCATTTTGTCTGGCGTTCCCAGAAGAAATATTTTTGTTTTGTATCCCCATTTTTTCAGGTATCGGGCGATCACGAATCCATCACCGCCATTGTTTCCGCTTCCGCAGAAGACTGTTACGTTGGACATTGAAAAGGTTTCTTTCTTCGGATTCTTCCCGCTTAACCCTTTCAAAGTCTTATCCATTTCTTCGGGATAGGTTAACAGTTCATTCCTGATGAATTCCGCACAACCCTTCCCGGCATTTTCCATCAGTTCTTTTCCGGGAATTCCAATTTTTTCTATAGTATATTTATCAAGAGCATACATCTCTTTGCGGGATAAAACGAACATCTATTCCTCCGGTAATATTATCTCGAAAGTGGTTCCTTTTTTCAATTCGCTTTTCATTACATGGATCTTTCCGTGATGGTATTCTTCGACAATTCTTTTTGCCAGACTTAATCCCAGCCCCCAGCCGCGTTCTTTGCTGGTGATACCGGGATAGAATATTTTCTTATACATAGATTTAGGCAAACCTGTTCCCCTGTCTCGAATTTGAATATGTGTTTTCCCATTCTTACTGAAAGCCTTAACGATGATATTCCCGCCTTTTTTCTGCATTGCATCGATACTGTTTTTTATCAGGTTTTCCAATGTCCATTTTATCAGGTCGGGATCGATCATAATTTCTTTTTCTTCTATTTTACTTTCAAATTTGATATTTATCTTATTTGAAATCGAAGGCAATCTTCTTTTGAAATGTTCTATTGTATCCAGAATAATATTATGCAGATTGAATGGCTGACGTTTTAATGTTGACCCTATCTTACCGAACCGTGAAGCGATTTTATTCAAGCGATTTATATCCACGTTCATATAATCGAGCATTGTCAGCATTTCCGGATCGTTTCCTTCTTCTTCTATTTTTATAGAAAGAATATTCAGCCATCCACTTAAAGAAGAAAGCGGTGTGCCGAATTGATGGGCGGTTTCCTTTGCTAATCCTACCCATAATAAGTCGCGCTCTCCTCTTTTTGAAGAAATAACACCATAAATTCCCAGCAGAACAAAGATCAGGATTAAAATCATTTCCACATAAGGCATCATTTTTAATTGTTTCATTGTTTTAGAATCACCATAATAAACATAACTGTAGATCTTTTTATCTTCTTTGCTGAATTTAAGAGGGATAACCGTATGCTGCCTGTCCATTTTCATTGTCATTTTTATAAGAAGTTCCTGCTGTTTTTCGTTCAGTTCGGAATAATTCTTTTTTGGAATATCGATATTTTCCCAACTGAATGGTTTTTTCAAACTATCTGTAAGAATTATAGGATAATCTATTTCAGGGATGATCTCTTCCATGAAATATTGAAAAAGAAAATGCTCCAGATTAACGTCCGACGGCAATCCCAGAAATTTAGAATACAGGTCTGGAACGATCTGAACATCTTTCCTGATATTTCTGTGAAGTCTATTTGTATAAATAACAAAAAAAACAAGAAGTAATACACTTCCGGCAATAAAATAAATTATTAGAAAACGGTTTCTAATGTTCGTCTTTTTTTGCAATTTCCCAGATTTCATCTAACTGCTCCAAGCTTGCATCAAGCATTTTATTATTATTCTTTCGATAATGTTCTTCAACCTTTTTAAAACGGATTTCAAATTTATTAATAGTTTTTTTGAGTGCAGATTCCGTATCAAAACCGAGTTTACGGGCAATATTCACAATAGAAAAAAGCATGTCTCCCAACTCGTCTTGCATTTGTATGATATCATTTTCTTCAAATGCTTCATCAAATTCCTTTGTTTCTTCTTTCAATTTTTCTATCGCAGGCTGGACGTCCGGCCAGTCGAAACCTACCGAAGCTGCCTTTTCCTGCATTCTTTGCGCAACGATGAGTGCCGGCATGGCACGTGGAATTCCATCGATAGCAGAAGTGCGGGATAGTTTTTTTTCTTCGAACTTTATTCGTTCCCAATTCATTTTCACGCCGTTTGCATCTTTTGCTTCTCCATTTCCAAAAACGTGCGGGTGACGGCGGATAAGTTTATCGTTTATCTTTTTCAGGACATCATCCATGTCGAATTTTTTTTCTTCTTTTGCCATCTGCACCTGCATTATTATGTGCAGCATGAGGTCACCGAGTTCTTCCGAAAGATGTTCGAAATCTTCTTTTTCTATAGCTTCGATCGATTCATAAAGTTCTTCGATGAAATTTGGTATCAGGGATTCATGGGTTTGTTTTACATCCCACGGGCAGCCTTTTTGAGGGTCTCGGAGTTTTTCGATTATTTCTATCAGCCTGTCAAATTCTTTCATTTCACCTCAATATATTTTTTCACCCGCAGATTCCCACAGCCGAATTTTTTCTTTGTCATTCAATCTCTTCGTTGTGCAGTTTCCCAGATTCATCATCTTCTGTCCATTCTTTCTCTATTCTTCGATTTCTTAATTTCTTTCTGATGACCCCGATAATTAAAACCAGCGGCAGAATGCTCCAGATGATCCCCGTAGAAGCAAGAAGTATCTCTGCACGAAAATGAGTTTTTGAATACTCTTCAAAAAAGGCGGAGAAGTCTTTTGGCGTAAAGAAAAAACTTTTCATGAATGCAGAATCAAAATCCCTGCTTGAAATAGCATAATCCCAGAATCTGTAGAATTCGAGTCTTCTTTTATTATATAAATATTTAACTGCCAGACCGGATTTTGCATAAAAGCTTTCCCATTCGATACGGTTTTTCGGGTAAGAATATTTCATCATTTCGAGTGTGCGGGAATTTCCCAGAAGATAATTTCTTATAAAATTCATTTCTCTGTCTATTCCCATATCTCCTGAGAAAAAAACTGCCATTCCTTCATTGAACCAGAGCGGCGGATTTTTCAAATAGCATCCCACAAAATGATGAATATATTCATGAAGCAAAATTTTTCTAAGTGCACCTATACTTTTCAAATTTTTTGGATTCTGTAAATATATCGTTTTATCTCGATTATTATAGAATGCCAGGCTGAATTCCATGATCTTTGAATGACCTTCTACCCATTTCAAATATTCTTCATGATCCGGAGCTATCACAACGTTCACCGGCATATCGAGATACGAACCGATTTGTTTCTGGAATATCTGAATATCCTCATTCAATCGGGAAACTATAATGTCAGCGGTTTTAAGGTCTTTTTCTTCAGCAAATAATATTATATCTTCATAAGTTACTTTTTTATACTCGGGATGAATTGAATAAAGGCGGAAAGATAGCAATAATATCAAAATAAGAAATAAGGGGGTTTTTATTATTATATTCGTAACTATTCTCCCTCAATTCTTTTCTTTATCAGTTCATTTAATTTCCGGATATCGAAGGGTTTGAATATCACGTCCTGTAAACCGTCTTTTTTGGATTTTACAACAGTATGTCCGGGGTCATAACCGAAACCGGTCATCATAATAACAGGAAGATTTTCATTATATTCTTTGGTTCGCGAATAGAGCTCATATCCATCCATATCCGGCATGGCAATATCAGTTAAAAGAAGGTCTATATCTCCACGCATAATAAGACTTAAAGCTTCATATCCGGCATTTGAACATATTATCTCGAAATCATTATCACTATCTTCAAGTTCCATTTTCAGAAATTCAGTTACCGATCTTTCATCATCTACAATAAGAACTTTTGAGGACATATATTACTCCGATATTTCTAATTTTTCTTTCATTTTCAAAATTGATTTTTTAAAGATTTCATCTATTTTTTCAAGGTTATTTTTTTTCAGGTGTTGATAAATTATCCGGCGTTCGGGAAATTGAATCTTATCAAAAGCCAGAAATTCGTTTTTTCTGTATTCTATTTCAGATCGATCAATGAATTTTGATCGGTCGTTTTCTATGATCTCAGCCAACATGCCATTTTCTATTTTGCAGAATTTTTCTTTTTCAGTAAGTTCAATGTTCAGGTTTTTTGAAACATGAAGAAATTTTATGAGGTCATAAAATTTTTCAATTAATTCTAAATGTTTTTTCATAAAATCTGATTTAATAAATTGAAGATCATCAAATAATTTATCTTGTTCCTTTTTTATCATTTTTATCAGACCCTCATCAGGCTTTAAATAAGAATGCTTGATAACCTGAAATATTTCTACGGGATCTTTTGTGCAATAACCATAGCATTTCTTATTTTTCAATCGAGAACAGGGAAAATTCTCATCTTTACATGTAGGAAACTGAAATAATCTCCCCATTGTATCCAGTAGATCATAAAGAAAAAAACGGTCTGTGAAAGGTCCAAGGTAATATAGGTCATCCTGGGTGTCCTGAGTAACTTTGAAGAAAGGAGGTTTTATAAAATTAATTCCCAGATATACATAGTTCTCGAAGGGTTTGATAATCCTGTTGTATTCGGGTATTTCGGTGATATTTTTCTGCTCTATAAATGCATCGAATATAGTTTTTGTTTCTTCATAAGACACGGTTTTTGTGAGCGATATCATTTGAAAGAGAGTTTTATCTTCGGGATTTTTGGTAAGGAAAAAACTTATCTTTGCTTTCAAGTTTACGGTTATTCCGTTGAATAATATCTCCTTTTCGCTGGAAAAAATAAAGATTCCCGATTTTTCAGGGATAACCTGTTTCTTAAAATCCTTCTTTGCAAATTCAATCATACAGGTTAATGTTTAATTGATTTGTAGTGTGTCAATAAAAAAGGAAGAAGCAAAATGAAAACGCAGTATCACGGAGATGAAAACTTGGCGACCAAATTAAGCGGATGCAAGTATCCTAAAAAAATATTTGACAGCAACCCACTCAGATTTATATATGTGTCTGTTTTTTAGGAAGGGGTTACATATAAAGAATCGGATAACTTTATGAGAAAAACAGAAATAATTGTATCGGGAATCGTGCAGGGGGTTGGATACAGGTTCTTCGCTGCCAGAGTTGCACATTCATTGGATATTCGGGGCAGTGTGAAAAATACGACCGGGGGAGATGTGAAGATCATCGCGATCGGAGAAGAAAAAAATATAGGGATTTTTATTGAAGAACTACGGAAAGGATCTTCTATGGCAAGAGTAGAGAAAATGAAAATCTCTGAACTATCATCGACAAAAGGTTATGAAAATTTCAGCATTGAATACAAATAAAAGAAAAGGTTTTTTACTGACTCTGTACATATTTTTTTTCTTTACGATAAATCTCTCTGCACTTTCCAGTAATCCTGTTTATTATACTCCTTCACAAGATTATCATATCGTTAGAAAAGGAGAAACACTGCATTCTATCAGTAATAAATATTCACTTCCAGTTGAAAGAATAAAATTATTTAACAATTTAAGATCTGACCGTATCTTTGTCGGTCAGAAGATATATTTATACCCTAAACCTGCTGGAAAACATGAATTCGTAACTGTTCGTAAAATTCCCAAAACCGGTTATCATCTGGTCAGGCAGAAAGAATCGATTCACCGCATTGCAAAAATGTATGACCTGAGTGTTTTTGATATTTTAGATTTTAATGATCTGAATACATTCAGTTTGAAAGCGGGCATGAAACTCTGGCTGATTTCCCGGGAACCCAAAACGGTTACACAAGAAAGCAAAAAAATAACCAAGCCTTTGGCAATCGATATGGAAATAAAAAAAGAAATTAAAAAGCCGGGACAAAAAATTATCCATACAAAAAAGGATCTTTTCATTCCTGCAAATGGAACCGTAACTTCAGAATTCGGTATCAGAAACGGAAGACCACACAAGGGTATAGACATTGCCGGAAGCGTTGGAGATCCGATATATGCCGCACTGAACGGGAAAGTAGCTTATGTAGGAACTCAAAGAGGATATGGCAACGTGGTCATCCTTGAACATGATAATTATATAATGACCGTATATGCTCACAACGAAACAAACCTGGTCCGATTAGGTGAAACGGTGAAGAGAGGACAGCCAATAGCAACACTTGGCAAGACGGGGACTACAACGGGACCACACTTACACTTTGAATATCGGATTAAGGGAAAGGCAATTAACCCCAGAGAGGTTCTACCGGAGTTATAGGTGAAAAAAATGAAAAAGAAAGATAATTTATTCCTGATAGGCGAAGTTGCAAAAAAACTTGGAATACATGACCAGACAATTAGAATGTATGAACGTAAACATTTGATAAAACCTCAAAGGTCTGAGAATAACACAAGACTTTTTTCTAAAAATGATGTTACAAAAATAACAACAATAATAACTTTAACGCAGGAGATCGGTCTTAATCTTTCCGGCGTGAAGATAGTTTTTTCTCTTGCAAAGAAACTTAAAATGTCTGATGATGAATTTTTAGATTTTATCTATGATCACAAAAACGAATTTAACGTTCAAGGTTAGAATGTATGGCTGATAACATTTTTAAAGACAGAGCGTTACAAAAATATCTGGATGATATTTCAAAAATACAACCACTAACGAGGGAAGCAGAGAACAAACTGGCAATAGAAGCCAAAAAGGGAAATAAAGAAGCAATAAACAAATTGGTTCAATCAAACCTGAAATTCGTGGTTAAAGTTGCCGCTCGTTATCAAAATAGAGGATTGACCTTTTCCGAACTTATCAGTGAAGGTAATATGGGATTGATAAAAGCCATCGAAAAATTTGAGCCTGAACAGCACAACAAATTGATCTCTTATGCTGTATGGTGGATCAAACAAAGAATTCTTTTTGCCTTAGCAGAAAAAACACACCTTATCAGAATGCCGCTTGGAAAAGCAAACATTGCGGGTAAGATCAAAAGTGCTAAAGATAAAATTTTTAGTGAAACCGGCGAAAGTGCCACGATAGAAGAAATATCCAAACTAACTCAACTGAAAAAAAAAGCAATCGATAAAATGAGCAAACAAAATATCGATACCATCTCTATAGATGATGAAAGCTATACCAGAAAATATGACAAAATAACTCTAAACGAATTTCTGAAAGATCCCGAAATTTCCGATCCCAAAAAAATATATTATCGCAAAAAAGTTAAAGACAGCATCGACCGTTCGATCAAAAATCTTCCTTCGAGAGAAGCCAGAATAGTTAAAGAATATTTTGGATTGGAAGGCAATAAAAGTAAAAACTTTGCTCAAATTGGAGAGGATCTCGGTCTTTCCCGCGAGAGAGTTCGCCAAATCCAAAAAAAGGCTCTGGAAAAAATATTGGAAGACACATACGACGAAGTTGAAAACGACATTGATTTTTTAATTAATCAATGATCTAATTTATGATCTTTTGAATGAGCTTTCACATCCAGTCCTATCTTCAATAATATTAGAAGCAAAAGACCTGCAACAGGAGATTTTAACGCCATTAAAATAAACCCGCCGAATAGGATCGTTATATGAAGTACTACCACTCTGCCATAAGGTTTTCCCATCAGGTTTTTCAGCGTTGCATTCCGATACTCGCCCTTTTTGATATAATTCCAGAGAAAAGAAAATCCATGACTGAGAAAAAGTATTAGAATGATGAATCCAAGATGATATTCAACCACTATCTGAAAAACCGTGTTTATGCCGGGGAAACCGGATGATCTAAACGATTCACCACCAAAAAGAGCGATAACAAATATACCATGAACTGCTGTAAACATTCCATAATGAAAAGTAAAGAACGGAATTACAAAGAGTTTTCCTATCCAGTTGGAAGATTCTTCCGGAACTGCAAAAATCATTCTAAAAATATTGAAAAAACCGATAATAACATTCTCTATCCAAAAAAGTAAAAGCAAGGGAAATACGTCCCATTTGAGAAAAATAACACCGTAAACCGGAAACAAATTTGCAAGTATCAGGATCATTATGGATGGAGTTAAATATTTTTTCATTTTCATTTTTTACTGTAATTCAATCTGTCGGATCATGTTAAAATTCACTTTATGAATAGGAAAATAGCATCCGGATTTTTTACAATATCTCTTTTTTCGTTAACATCAAAAAATCGAGTTCTTTAAACATTCGGGATACCCGGATTATTTTATTTTTTATGGCTTCAATGCCGCGTCCATCGAACACATTATCCTGCATCAGCGATAACAGCATCAATTCAAAAGCCGTAGAAGATATCCATTGAACAACGAGTTTATATCCGCAAATCGCAAGCGCCTGTGTCTTTTCCATGAAATCTTTTAATCTTTTTTTATTTACACTCACCGTACTGCAGGAAGCAAATACGATAATTCTATTCTTACATTTTCCTTTCAAAAGTTCACCAAGTTCTTCAAGGGTAATTAATTTGTCTTCGATCAACAAGCCATTCTTCTTACCATGAAAAGCAAGGTAAAGGATCGGGTATTGTGAATACTTTTTTGTTTTCCACTTTTTTATATAAAAATTGAATTCCTCTTCCGTAGCACAATCCGAGTGTAAGAACGGAATTCCCGAATTCAGTTCCAGAAGTTCCAGTATCGGTTTCACCGTGGAACGTTTTCTCAGATCATCGTACCATAATCCTTCGAGACAGAAAATTCCTTTTTTCTGCATAGTTACTCCTTTTCCTGATTGCTATTTAGGGTTCTGCAAGATGAAAAAAGACTATCTTTCCATCAGTTACCGGACACAGTTTGAGGAAATCTTCAAAGAACTTTCTCACGACCCATCATGTCGTAGCTTGTCGGAGACAGAAGAATCTTTACTGAAATATCCGAGATTAACTTGATAGCTTTTTCATGCTTAGAAATGAATCTACATTATCGATAATTAATTTATTTTTTGAAGGAATTTGTTTAAACATAATTTTTTGTTTTTCCGTCATCCTGGAATTATATTTTGCTTCGATCAAAAAATCTTTTGTCTTGAAATCAATTTCAACTCCATTTTGGAAAACATAGCAGGGGAAAAACCGCTTAATTTCAAAATAGACTAAATTCTCAAAAAGCGCTCCTTTATCCCGAAATCCGGTTATCATATTTCTCATCCCGAGATCACCTGCATAAACTTTTTTTCCAGACCTGATCCGTTCATTTAATTTTCCACACCTTTCTATTGTATGTATAATATAAGTATTCTGGAAATATCCAAAATACCTTCTCGAAGTATCCGGACTAATTCCCAGTATATTAGCCATTTTTGTTATAGATGCCTGTTTTCCTGATCTTTCCATCAGTAATTTGAAATAATCTCTGATCAGGGTAGAATCTTTAATTCCGTTTGCGGCAATGATATCCTTGTATAATATGTTATCGCATAATTCCTCAATATAACCGATGTCGCCTGTTAAAACATATTCCGGGATTCCACCTGTTTTCATGTATTCTTCAAAATATTGTTCCAGCAAATACGATTCGGATTTTTTAATTACTATATTTTTGAAACTTAAATATTCCGCAAATGTCAAAGGTTGAATTTCGTGTACTCGTACTCTGCCTGTCAAAAAAGTTCTTTGATCCTTTAATAACACTTCTTGAGAAGCTGAAGTGAATATTTTTATGTTTTCATTATCATAGAAATTCTTTAGTTCCTGTTGATAAGAATCTTTGGAAATCACCTCATCTAAAAAGAGATAAAGACGATTTTCCCTGTTATGCTTATGTATTTTCCTGAACTCTTCAATAATATCATGAATCGAATATTTTTCCAGACCAAAGGCATCTAAACTTATATAAAAAATATATTTAGATTCAATCTTCGACAGGAGTTCTTCTATTATCAATTTCATCAATCCGGTTTTTCCAACTCTTCGAAGCCCGGTGATCATTTCGATTGATTTGCGATCCATTGCCTTTAGAAGTTGCTGTAAATATAGCGGTCTTGGGATGAGCTTTGTTACAAATTTTTCTTCCCACCAAGGATTGAATTGATATAAAATCTCTTTTAACATACGTTTCAAACCTCCCTGATTCACACTTAAT
The DNA here is from genome assembly GCA_030595905.1 of Candidatus Cloacimonadota bacterium. Lineage (GTDB taxonomy): Bacteria > Cloacimonadota > Cloacimonadia > Cloacimonadales > TCS61 > JACNIV01. Next base: position 14,017 of record JAUVLE010000037.1, read on the forward strand.
ATTCGATGCCAACGTATATATGGCTCATAATTTGTAAAGTTTTTTACTACATAATCTGAACTTATTAACTTTTTTGAAAAAATCCTCATGGGAAGTTTAGGAAAATTCCAAACAAGTTTTGGTCATTGAATATTGAGAATGTAACTTAAAGCTCTTGCTTTGAGATCGAAAATTAAATAAACTCTTATGAAAATAAAAAAGTAATTTATTTGATATTTGCAATCTTGTTTTCTAAAATGAAAAAATTCGGAAGTTTTGAACTTGAAAGTTTATAATTTTATTGAGATATTGTAACAACATAATTATAAACGATTAAATGAAATAAAAAGCTTTAAAATTCAATCTTACAGCAGCAATCGACTGGCACGGATTTCAAGCAGTTCTCTGAACTCCTCTTTTTTACTATTAGAGAGAAAACTGTGATCGATGAACTCAAAAGCTTTCGGTAGTATATTTGCAAATTTTCGCAATACATTAGTAACTTGTTTTTCATTCAACCCGATCTTTTTTGAGAAAGTTATAAAATCAATGTTATTGAAATTACTTTTTTTACCATTCATCGTTAAAGCCAGTTCTTCAGGGTCATCTTTTTCCGGAATAACTAATCGTGTAGAAAGCAGATCATAGGCAGGAGAAAGCATATGAAATCCTTCCTCATAGATCAGAGAGAAATTTTTCAAGTGCATATCAGCATTTCCGGTGAGGAAAGAAAATAGTGTAATTTCAAACAAGCTGAGAACGTCCAGAAGTGGATTGGAAGAATATAACCGAATCACTTTAGCAACCTGTTCCATAGAGCCTTTGTATTTATCTTCGGTAAGTCTTTCGGATAACTGACAGAGATCTTCCAGATGTATCTTTTTATTCTTTTTTGTTCTATCGATCCGTCTGGAAATATAGGCCAGTTCCCCGGATATTAATGGAATGAGCGCATGCGGAACCGTTCTGATCTTAAATAATTCTGCCAGGTGCATTACCAGGTCTTCGTTCTCTGGTAATTCAGGATACTTTTCCACAGGTGGTTTTAAGATATAATTTCCCCATAATCCCACCAATGTAAAGCGATTACCTTCTTTGCGGCTTTTTTCTATCTGCAAGGAAAGTTTTGCCTGAACACCCGGAACAGTTACACTTCTCTGTACAATCATTTTAGCTACTTCTTTTAACTCCGTTATGCCATACGGTAGATAGGGGGGAATTCCCAAACCAAAGAACTTTCTGCTGCATTTTGGATGATAATGAAAACCGTCTTCAATGGGCTCATAACAATATAAGCATCTATTCATCCGATTCACCCTCCATCGAAATTATACTGACTGAACCGATACAATCCCTGCAGCAGGATAGAAGCAAGCCCATCCTGTCCCGGGAATCCAGCTTCCATAATTCTTCTGCAATATTTAAAAGCCATCCTTCCGGAATTAGTCCATCAAAAAAGGGAAACATGGTTTTGTTTTCAAAAGATGCATCTTGTAATGGCAAGGTTAAACTCACCGGTTCAACATTTTCCATCTGAAGATATTCCTTTTCATACCGGAATGAATAACCTGTGTCTGTTTCCGAAATGATTCCCGCAAAGCGATCCCCGTAAAATACTTTTGCTGTCCTACTCATCTTCATATCTTGCTTTTACCGGACCCATCCGGTAACCGAAAAGCAAAAGAACCTGGTCAACTTTATCGAGACGGAGTGTTTGTTTTCCCTGTTCCAATTCTCGGATAAAACGTAATCCCACACCAGCTTTTTCTGCCAGATCGTTTTGTGTAAACTTAAGAATTCTTCTTCTTTCTTTTACAAATTCTTTCAAATCTCTTCTCATATTATACCTCTTCGGGTATGTTATTTTAGATACAGTGCTTTTTTATACCCCATCGGGTATAGCGTCAAGGATTATTTCTATTTTTATACCCGATAGGGTGTAATATGAAGGTCATTTTTGCAAAACTTACATAAAAATCTGCAAATATTTTTAAGTGAGTTTTTTTATCAACGATTTTTACCAGGAAATTATCTTTATGCTGATTGTAGTGGTGAGGAATGTAGAGATCAACATTTTAAAAAAAACCGCTCATATTTCAGAGCGGTTTTATCAGCTTATTCTTAACACATTATTTCAATAGTACCTGTCCTGCCTGCCCCGATAACTATCTGGGGTGAAGTGGCAAAGCCTACTTCAAAAGGATCATCTTCCGAATTTGAAAAAATAATCAGGATTTCATTTACAAATCTAAACAAAAACGAATTGTCTCTTCAACTTGCTCCATTTTTTGTTCTGAAATATTACCGGCAGGTTTAGAAGGAAATCTTTCAGGATCAAGAGAACGAATCTGAAAACAGAGAAAAACTGTATCCATAGGTAATTCGCTCTCGGAAGAAGTGATAAGAATATTAGTAGGATATTCTTTTTGAATATTGTCGCTTTTAGTGCCAACAACAACTGTAACAACAAGTGGAAGTTTATTTATTATATCGTTGGAGATAACTAAAACAGGTCTATCTCCAGCTTGTTCTCTTCCTTTTGTTGGACTCAGATTAACAAAGTATATTTCTCCGCGTTTTACTGACATAACTAATCCAAACCGTCGTTTTCAGTAACTAAAAATTCTTCATTTATTTTTCCAAGTTCTTTCTGGATTTCTTTATCTCGAGCCATTTTAGAAAGTTGATATTCAAAATTTTCCTTCTTCATCTGGTCATCAAGTCTTAAATGATGAATTATTTTCTCAATTAATCTTAATTGTTCTTCTTTTGGAAGTGAGAATATTTGTTTTTCTATTTTTAAAATGTTTCCATATTCCATAATAAATCCTCCAAGAGCATAAAAAAAAGATATTAATTATTTGCAATCTTTTTTTAAAAAACTTCGGAAGTTTCTGAACTTGAGGGTTTGTAATTTGGAGATTGAGATTTGGATTTTATTTT